>DASWHU010000130.1:0-4744 GCA_036398035.1 Alphaproteobacteria bacterium
CGTCCGCCTCGCCGAGCATGCCGCACGCGGCCGCCATCATCACCCGGCTGGCATCGGTGCTCGGATTGCGCCGAATGCGTTCGGCGAACATCTCCTTGGCGGTCTGATAGTTGCCGAGCGCGTAGTGGCACTGGCCGAGCAGATGCAGGATTATGTCCGGGTAATGGGGATCGAGGCGGATCGCGGTCTCGAAGCTGGCGAGCGCGCGCTTCGAGTCGCCGGTGTACATCAGGATGCTGCCGAGAGCGGCGTGCGAGTGCATGAAGTTCGGTTCCAGCGCGAGCGCCGTTTCAATGCGCGCCTGCGCCTCGTCGTGACGCCGGTCCCACATCAACGCGAGCGCAAGAGCGAAATGACCGAGCGGTTCCTGCTCGTCGAGCTCTATCGCCCGCTGGGCATGAACGAAGGCGTCCTTCAATGCCGATCCGGGCTCGGGACCCCATTCGTTGACGTGGTCGATCACGCGCGCGAATCCGAGCATCGCGTGCGCCGCGGCGAAGTCGGGATCCAACCGAAGCACTTGCTCGAGATAGGACTTGCCGGTACCGATGGCGTGGTAGGAGTGGAACCAGATCTGCTCGCGGCCGCGCAGGAACAGGTCGTAGGCATCCATGTTGTCGGTGCCGTGACGCCTTGTCCGCCGGCGCTCCTCGGCGGTGAGCCTCACCGACAGCGCTGTCACGATCGCGCCCGTGACCTCGTCCTGGACGGCGAAGATGTCGGCCAGCTCGCGATCGTAGCGCTCGGCCCACACATGCCCGCCGGTCTTGCCGTCGATCAGCTGGGCGGTCACGCGCACGCGCCTGCCGGACTTGCGCACGCTGCCCTCGAGCACGTGGCGGACGCCGAGCTCGCGCGCGATCTCGGGCACGTTGACCGCGCGCCCCTTGTAGACGAAGGACGAGTTGCGCGCGATCACGAACAGGCCGGACACCTTGGACAGCCCGGTGATGATGTCCTCGCAGATGCCGTCGGAGAAATACTCCTGCTCGGGATCGGCGCTCATGTTGGCGAACGGCAGCACCACGATCGAGGGACGGTCGGTGACCGGCGCCCAAGCCGGTGCCTTGGCCACGGGCGCAAGCGTGCTGCGGAAGGCGCGCACGGGCCGGGCGATGTTCTTGACCGTCTGCGCGCCGATGTCCTCGAAGGCGGCGTCGAGCTTGCCTTCGACCATGTCGTGGACGCTTCCCGAGACGCACAGCCCGCCCGGCTCGGCGAGGCTTTCCAGGCGCGCGGCGAAGTTGACCCCGTCGCCGTAGATGCTGCCGTCGGCCTGCTCGATCACGTCGCCGAGGTTGAGACCGATGCGAAACCGCATGCGCCGCGACTCGGGCACCTCACGCGCGCGCTCGGCGAGCTCGCGCTGCACCTCGAGCGCGCAGAGGGCGGCCGCGAGCGCGCTGTCGAACACCGCCAGCACGCTGTCGCCGGCAGTGTCGACCAGGCGCCCGCCATGGCCGTCGATGCGCTCGCGGAACACCGCCCGCGCCGCATTCAGCGCCGCCACGGTGGCGTGCTCGTCGTCTTGCATCAGGCGCGAATAGCCGGCCGCGTCCGCGGCCAGGATCGCCGCGAGCCGCCGCCGGGTGGTCGGTGCCGTCATCGGTGGCCTCGCGTGGTAAGCGTCGCGCGAGTCTACGGCGGGCCGTGGAAAGATCAATCGCGCACGCTTCCATCGCCGCCCGCCACGGGGCATGATGGCCGGCGGGACCCGGGGGGAGTGAGGACGATGACCGAGATACCGGCGCCGCCGCCGGCTGCGGTGCTCGACGCGCTCAAGTCGATCAGCACAGCGACCGTGTCGACCCAGCTGCTCAAGCGCGGCCTGCGCACCCATTACCTGGTCGGGGTCAGGCCGCTCAACGGCAGGCATGCCGCGTTCGCCGCGCCGGCTTATACGCTCCGCTACATCCCGGCGCGCGAGGACCGCGCGGTGCCCGAGGTGTGGGGCGACCGCGAGTACCCGCAGCGCAAGGCGATCGAGGCGGCGACGCCGGGCTGGGCGCTGGTGATCGACGCGCGCGGCGAGATGCGCGCCGGCGCCGCCGGCGACATCCTGATCCGGCGCCTGCAGATCCGCGGCGTCGCGGCGGTGGTGACCGACGGCGCGCTGCGCGACACGCCCGTGCTCGCGGCCATGGACTTTCCCATCTTCTGCGCCGGCGCCGCGGCGCCGGCCAGCGTGGTGTCGCTGTTCGCCGCCGATTTGCAGGTGCCGATCGGCTGCGCCGGCGCGGCGGTCTTTCCCGGCGACATCGTGGTCGGCGACGGCGAGGGCGTGGTGGTGGTGCCGCGCGCGCTCGCCGAGGAGGTGGCGCGCGACGGCGCCGAGCAGGAGCGTTTCGAGCGTTTCGTGCATTCGCGCATCGAGCAGGGCCGGTCGCATTTCGGCCTCTATCCGGCGAACGAGAAGACGCTCGCCGAGTACCGGGGCTGGACCGAGGATGACTAGGCCGGCCAGCGACATCGGCGAGCGGGGAGGAGCAGCGTGAACTATCGCAAGTTCGGACGTACCGGCATCGAGGTCTCCGCGATCGTGTTCGGCGGCGGCTGGGTCGGCGGCATCCTGATCCACAAGGATGACGAGACCAAGCGCATGGCGATCAGGCGCGCGCTGGATGCCGGCATCAACTGGGTCGACACCGCGCCGTCCTACGGCGAGGGCAAGTCCGAGGAGGCGCTCGGCTGGCTGCTGCAGGAGGTCGACGAGGCGCCGCACCTGTCGACCAAGGTGCTGCTGGACCTCAAGCGCCTCGACGACATCGCCGGACAGGTCGAGAGCAGCCTCGCGCGCAGCTTCGAGCGGCTCCGGCGCAGCTCGGTCGACCTCGTCTTCCTGCACAACCCGATCGCGCCCAGGAG
The DNA here is from genome assembly GCA_036398035.1 of Alphaproteobacteria bacterium. GTDB lineage: Bacteria > Pseudomonadota > Alphaproteobacteria > UBA7887 > UBA7887 > DASWHU01. The sequence goes on from DASWHU010000130.1 coordinate 2,866, forward strand.
CGACGACAAGCGCATCGGCATCAATCGGGTGCTGGGTGCGGGCGGGGTGATCGAGGCGTTCGAGCGCGCGCGCGAGCAGGGGCTGGTGCGCTTCCTCGGCATCACCGCGCTCGGCGAGGCGCCGGCGGTGCGCGAGGTAATCGGCTCGGGCCGGATCGACGCCGCCCAGGTCTACTACAACATGCTCAACCCGAGCGCCGGCGAGGACATGCCCGAGGCGTGGACCGGGCACAACCTGTCCGGGGTGATCGCCGCGTGCAAGCAGGCCGATTGCGGGGTGATGAACATCCGTGCCTTCGCCGCCGGGGTCATCGCCACCGACCAGCGCACCGGGCGCGAGGTGGTGATCACCGACCAGACCCGGATCGCCGAGGAGGAGCGCAAGGCGCATGCCCTGTTCGAGGCGCTCGGCCTCGACTACGGCACCCGCGCCCAGACCGCGATCCGGTTCTCGCTCGCCAATCCCGACATCGACTGCGTCGCGGTCGGCATGGCCGAGTACCGCCATCTCGAGGAGGCGATCACCGCCGCCGAGATGGGCCCGCTGCCCGATGAGGCACTGGCCAAGGTCAGGGCGCTCTACGCAACCGATTTCGGGCGGGTCAAGAGGTAGTTGCCGAACCAAGCAACAGCTCGCGCCAGGGTCACTCGCCCGGTACGGCCGCCGGGGCGAGCGCGTCCCGGAACAAGGCCAGCGTGCGCGCCAGCGCGGTCTGCGCGTGCGCCTCGTGGTAGGGCGGATAGCCCGTGCGGTTGAAGGCGTGCTCGGCGCCCGGATAGACGTGGATCGCGACGTTGTCGTGGCCGGCCATGCGCGCCGTGATCGCGGCGACCGCCTCGGGCGGCACGTGGCTGTCGTTGCCGGCGAAGTGCATCACCATCGGGCACGACACGCGGTCGGCCTGGTCCAGGTAGTCCTCGATCTTGACCCCGTAGTAGCTCACCGCGGCGTCGATGGCGTGGCGCGCCGCGCATAGAAAAGCGAGCTTGCCGCCGAGGCAGAAGCCGGCCACGCCGACCTTGCCGGTGCACTCGGGGCGCGCGCGCAAGGCGGCGATGCAGGCGCCGAGGTCGGCCACCAGCCGGTCGACGTCGAGGCGGGCGTTGAGCGCGCGCGCCTGCGCCTGGCCCTCGGGCGTGTAGGCGAGCCAGGTGCCGGGCGCGATGCGCCAGAACACGTCCGGCGCGAGCACCACGAAGCCTTGCGCGGCGAAGCCGTCGGCGACGGCGCGGATGTGGTCGTTGACGTTGTAGATCTCGGGCAGCAGCAGCAGCCCCGGCGCCGGCCGCGCCGGCGGCACCGACAAGTACGCGACGAAGCGTCCGCCGTCCGCCGCCCTGACCTCGATCTCGCCGCCCGTGTGGTCGGTCATGGCCGCCTCCCTCATCCGCGGTGAGCGCTTCAAGCCGCCGCGATCACCATACCACCCCAGACGATGAGGGCGAGTCCGGACAGCGCGCCGACCGCGTGGCCGAATGGCGCGCACTTCTCGACCAGCACGTAGAGCGCCAGGCCGATGATCCACACCGGATTCATCACCCCGCCGTAGAACAGCAGCCCCATCAGCACCCAGCAGCAGCCGAGGCAGAACGCGCCGTGCAGCACGCCCATGCGCACCGCGCCGCCCGCGCCCGGCCGCCAGTGGCGCGAGACGAATGCGAACGGCGACCGGCAGTGGCGCAGGCAGGCGTGCTTGAGCGGAGTCAGCTGCCAGGCGCCGGCGGCGATCAGCAGGATGCCGCCGAGCACCACGCTCGACGCCGCCATCATCGGCGACAGCAGCGCCGCGCGCACGAGACCCCATTGCGCGCCGGTCGCGAGCGCGCTGAAGCCGCCCCACACCAACAGATAGCCGAGCACGAAAGCGGCGGTCGGCAC
>DASWHU010000131.1:0-19717 GCA_036398035.1 Alphaproteobacteria bacterium
CTGCTCGTAGTGGGCCTGCATGGCGGGCGGGATGTTGGGGCACAACAGGTGCGCGGCGCGGGTCTGGCCGGGCTTGGAGATGTCGTCGAGCTCGCCCTCCACCGTCATCAGCGCGGTATCCGTGATCGCCGCCGGATCGACCTTGCGCCCGCGCGAAACCATGCGCCCGCGCGCCAGCGCGTGCTCCTTGAACACGAGCTCGACGGTCTGCAGGTAGAACTCCGCGGTCATGTCCATGACCGCGCGGTACTCCTCGTAGAACGCCTGCTTGGCCTGGGCGCCCTCATCGTCGCCCGCGACCAGGTGGCGGAAGATGTCCTTGTGGGCGTCGATGTGGCGGTCGAGGTTGAGGCTCATGAAGCCGGCGAGCTGGAGGAAGCCGGGATAGACCCGGCGCATGACGCCGCGGTTGGGCCACGGCACGCGCGTGATCACGTTGCGGTCGAACCACGCCAGCGGCAGCGCCTCGACCAGGGTGTTGACCTCGGTCGGGTTGGCGCGGCTGTCGATCGGCCCGCCCATCAGCACCATCGAGGCCGGCATCGCCCAGTGGCCCGCCGCCGCCATCAGCGCGACCGCGGCGAGCACCGGCACCGACGGCTGGCAGACCGCGACCACGTGCGCGCCGGGGCCGAGCACGCACAGGAAGTCGATCAGGTAGTCGATGTAGTCGTCGAGGTCGAAGCCGCCCTCGTAGAGGGCCACCTCGCGCGCGTCGCGCCAGTCGGTGACATAGACCTCGTGGTCGGGCAGGAGCGCGCGCACGGTGCCGCGCAGCAGCGTCGCGTAGTGCCCCGACATCGGCGCGACCAGCAGCACGGGCGGGTCGTCGCGGACGACGTCGCGCCGGAAGTGCTTGAGATCGCCGAAGGTCTTGCGCGCCGCCACGTGCTCGGCGACCGCCACCCGCGCGCCGTCGATCACGGTGTGGTCGATGTCGAAAGCGGGCTTGCCGTAGCGCCGCGTGGTGTGCTCGAACATGTGCAGCGCCGCCGAGGCGAAACGCGCCGGCGGCGTGCTTCCGAGCGGGTTGAACGGGTGGTCGAGCAGCGCGCGCCCGTGCTCGGCGAGCAGCCGCGCCGGCGCCAGCGCCGAATGCTGGAGCTCGTAGAGATGGTAGAGCATGCCGGCCCCCCGTTGCCGCTCAGCGCGGCCGCTCAGCGCGGCCGCGGCGCGAGTATGAGCGCGGCGGGCGCGGCAGGTCCAGCCATATTGTGCGCTGCAACCAAGGCGCGCGGTCGCGCGCCCTTATGTCTACGGGGCGCCTAACACCTTGATCATGAACAACTCGTCGTCACGGTCGCGGGGCGCATGGTGGACGAATCCGTGGCTGGTATAGAACTGCTTGGCGCGATCGTTTCGGCGGTGCAAGGTAAGGAAGTAGCGCTTCACCCCGAGCGCCCCGAACTGCATCTCGGCGTGGCTCAACAGGCGCCGGCCGATGCCCTGGCCCCACCAGCGCGGGTCGACGTAGAGGCGGAACATTTCCGGCCCCGCGCCGCGGTCGCCGAACTGGCTGTAGCCGAGCACGCGCCCGTCGTGCAACGCCACCAGGAAGGTCGAGCGGCGGTTGGCGAGCGCCGCCCTGAGGCTGATCCGGCTGTAGGCGCTGGCCAGGAACGCGTCGATCGAGTCGGCGGAGAAGATCTCGCCGTACGCCGCGTGCCAGCTGGCCCGCGCCGCCGCCTGGATGCCGGCGATGTCGCCGCCCCGCCCCGGCCGGATCTGGTAGCTGAGCGGCAGCTGGATGTTGTCGGGCTGGGTCACCGGGACGCTCCCACCGTGGTGTCTCGAATATAGCATCGCGCCCGGCTTGCGCCTGCCTGCGCGCGACCGCCGCCGCGACAGGTGTGACAGCGGTCACATGCGCCCGTAGGATGCGCCAAGCCGACCCGTCCCGCAACCCGCACTCAGCCGTCCATGCCCTACAGTTCGCTGCGCGACTTCATGGCGAGGCTCGAGTCCCTCGGCCAGCTTCGCCGGGTCAGGACGCCGGTCTCGCCGGTGCTCGAAATGACCGAGATCCAGACCCGGCTGCTGGCCGAGGGCGGGCCGGCGGTGCTGTTCGAGCAGCCGGTGCGCGAGGATGGCACGGCGTACCGGATGCCGGTGCTGGTCAACCTGTTCGGCACCGTCGAGCGCGTGGCGCTGGGCATGGACCGCACCCCGGACCGCCTGCGCGAGGTCGGCGAGACGCTGGCCGCGCTGCGCCAGCCCGAGCCGCCCGGCGGCTGGCGCGAGGCGGTGGGGATGCTGCCGCTGCTGAAGAGCGCGCTCGCCATGCGCCCGCGCACGGTGGCGACTGCGCCGGTGCACGAGGTGGTGCTGACCGGCGCCGACATCGACCTCGGCGCGCTGCCGATCCAGACCTGCTGGCCGGGCGAGCCGGCGCCGCTGATCACTTGGCCGCTGGTGGTCACCCGCGGCCCAGGGGGCGAGCGCGAGGACGCCTTCAACCTCGGCATCTACCGCATGCAGGTGACCGGGCGCGACCAGACCCTGATGCGCTGGCTGCGCCACCGCGGCGGCGCCCGCCACCACGCCCGCTGGGCGGCGGAGAAGGCGGAGCCGCTGCCCGCCGCGGCGGTGATCGGCGCCGACCCGGCGACCATCCTGGCCGCGGTCACGCCGGTGCCGGAGACCTTGTCCGAGTACCAGTTCGCCGGCCTGCTCGCCGGCCGCCGCCTGGCGCTGGTCGACTGCCGGACGGTGCCGCTGAAGGTGCCGGCCGAGGCCGAGATCGTGATCGAGGGCCTGGTCGCGCTCGACGACCAGGGCGAGGAGGGCCCCTACGGCGACCACACCGGCTACTACAACGCGGTCGAGCGCTTCCCGCGCTTCACCGTGACCGCGATCACCCGCCGGCGCGAGCCGATCTACCTCTCGACCTTCACCGGGCGCCCGCCCGACGAGCCGAGCGTGCTGGCTGAGGCGCTGAACGAGCTGTTCGTGCCGCTCATCCGCCAGCAGTTCCCCGAGATCGTCGACTTCTGGCTGCCGCCCGAGGGCTGCAGCTACCGGATCGCGGTGGTGGCGATTCGCAAGGCCTATCCGGGCCACGCCAAGCGGGTGATGATGGCGGTCTGGTCGTACCTGCGCCAGTTCCTGTACACCAAGATCGTGATCGTGGTCGACGACGACATCGACGCCCGCGACTGGACCGACGTGATGTGGGCCATCGCCACCCGCATGGACCCGGCGCGCGACATCACGGTGGTCGAGCGCACCCCGATCGACTATCTCGATTTCGCGAGCCCCGAGGCCGGGCTCGGCGGCAAGATCGGCCTCGACGCGACGACCAAGATGCCGCCCGAGACCAACCGGCCGTGGGGGCGCAGGATTCGCATGAGCGACGACATCATCGAGCGGGTGACCCGGCGCTGGGACGAGTACGGCCTGCCCGGCAGCGGCACTCCGATCTGGCGATGATGAGCACTCGCCAACACGGCGGCCGGCCCGCGGCCTGGCTGTGGGCGCTCGCCTGGCTGTCGTTCGCAGCCGCGGCCTGGGCCCAGGACGGGCACGTCAATGGCCAGGGCGTGCTGTGGAAGGTGGCGCGCGACGGCGCCGCCGACAGCTACCTGTTCGGCACCATGCACACCCCCGATGCGCGCGTGCTCGCCCTGCCGCCGGCGGCGCGCGCGGCGCTGGGCGGGGCCAAGACGGTCGCGCTCGAGCTGCTGATCGCCGACGCCAAGGCCGCGAGCAGCGCCGGCGCCGAGCTCGCCGGCTCGATGATCCTCACCGACGGCCGCACCCTCGACGCCATCCTTGGGCCCGACAGGTTCGACACGGTCGCCGAGGCGCTGGCCAAGATGGGCCTGCCGCGCATCGCCGCGCAGCGGCTCAAGCCGTGGGGCGCCTACCTGATGCTCAGCTTCCCCCAGGCCTCGCTCGAGCCGGGCGCCGCGCCGCCGACCGTGCTCGACCAGGAGATCGAGCGCATCGCCCGCGACCGCGGCGCCGCGCTGGTCGCGCTCGAGACGGTCGCGGAGCAGGTCGAGGTGTTCGCCGGCATGGACGAGGCCGACATGGTGCGCCTGCTCGAGCGGGTGATCGAGGTCGGCGAGCAGGAAGGCGGGCTGCACGCCTATGTCAACGGCTTCTTCGACCGGGTCACCGAGCTGTACCTCGCCGGCGACATCGGCGGCATCTTCGAGGCCTGGACCGACCAGCTTCCCGCCGGCGACGCGGCGCTGGTCGAGCGCCTGATCGAGCGCCTGCTGATCAGCCGCAACCTGACCATGGTCGAGCGCATGACACCGCTGCTCGACGACGGCGCCAGCTTCGTCGCCGTCGGCGCCGCCCACCTGCCGGGCGAGCGCGGCGTGGTCAACCTGCTGGCCGATCTCGGCTTCACCGTCACGCCGGTGCGCTGACGCCCGGCCTTCGGGCCGGTCCCTGGTCCGCCCGCCGCGGCCCTGTTATCCGGGGCGCAAATCCCCCTATATAGGACCCGACCACGCTCTGGAGGCGCGTCGATGACCAAGGCCGGCACCGATCTCGACCTGCTCGACGACCTGATCGCCAAGGCCAAGCGCGCCGGCGCCGACGAGGCCGACGCGATGCTGGTGCGCGCGACCTCGCTGGAGGCGGCGTGGCGGATGGGGGTCAACGAGGGCGTCGAGCGTGCCGAGGCGCGCGACCTCGGCCTGCGGGTGCTGGTCGGCCTGCCTTCGCCGCCCTGCGGCCCAAAGCCTCCCGCCTTCGCGAAGCCCGCTCCCGCCTTCGCGAAGCCCGCTCCGGCGGGCGAAGGAAGGTCGGCGGGCGAAGGAAGGTCGGGCGACGGGCCGAAGCGAAGCCCCGGCTTCGCGCAGGCAGGCCGGCGCCAGGCGGTGGTCTCGGCGACCGAGTTCGGTGCCGGGGCGCTCGCCGAGCTGGTCGAGCGCGCGCTGGCGATGGCCCGCGCGGTGCCCGAGGACCCCTATTGCGGCCTGCCCGAGCCGGCGCGGATCGCGCGCGCGGTCGCGGACCTCGACTTGGCCGACGACCACGAGCCGAGCGCGGACGAGCTGCTCGCCACGGCGTCCGAGGCCGAGGACGCGGCGCGCGCGGTCGCGGGCGTCACCAACACCGAGGGCGCCGAGGCGAGCTGGTCGCGGAGCGCGGTCGCGCTGTGCGCCTCGAACGGCTTCGCCGGCAGCTATGCCGGCACCCGGTTCACCGTGGTCGCGTCGGTGATCGCCGGCAGCGACACCGCGATGGAGCGCGACTACGACTATCACAGCGCCCGCCACCACGGCGACCTAGAGCCCGCGGGCGAGATCGGCAAGCGCGCCGGCGAGCGGGCGGTCAAGCGGCTGGGCGCGCGCAAGCAGCCGAGCGGGCGGGTGCCGGTGGTGTTCGACCGGCGCGTCTCGGGCGGCTTCCTGCGCCTGCTGGCGATGTCGGTCTCGGGCACCGCGGTCGCGCGCGGCACGAGTTTTCTTCAGGACAAGCTCGGCGAGACGCTGTTCGCCGGCGACATCGACGTCATCGACGACCCGCTGCGCCCGCGCGGCCTCGCCTCGCGCCCGTTCGACGGCGAGGGCGTCGCCGGCGCGCGCCGCGCCGTGGTCGAGCACGGCAAGCTCGCCACCTGGCTGCTCGACAGCCGCTCGGCGCGCCAGCTCGGGCTCGAGACCACCGGCCACGCCGTGCGCGGGCCGTCGTCGGTGCCGGCGCCGGGGCCGAGCAACCTGTACATGGCCGCCGGCGCGCCCTCGCCGGAGGCGCTGATCGGCGACATCGAGTCGGGCTTCTACGTCACCGAGATGATGGGCATGAGCTTCAACCCGACCACCGGCGACTACAGCCGCGGCGCCGCCGGGTTTTGGATCTCGCACGGCGCCATCGCCTGGCCGGTGAGCGAGATGACGGTCGCCGGCAACCTGGTCGAGATGTTCGCGCACATGACCCCGGCCAGCGACTTGAGCTTCCGCTACGGGCTGGACGCGCCGACCTTGCGCGTCGACGGCATGACGGTGGCCGGGTTGTGAGCGAGGCCGCGCGGGCACACGCGCCGGCGCCGCTCGGCACCGACCACGCGCTGCTGGTCGCGGCGGTACGCGCCGCGGGCGCGCTGGCGCTCGACTATTTCCGGCGCGGCTTCGAGGTGCGCGAGAAGAAGCCGGGCGACCCGGTCACCGACGCCGACATCGCCGTCGACCGGCTGCTCGCCGAGCGCCTGTGCGGCGCCCGCCCGGACTATGGCTGGCTGTCGGAGGAGAGCCCGCCCTCGCCCGGGCGCGAGCGCGCGCCGCGGACCTGGATCGTCGATCCGATCGACGGCACCAAGGGCTTCGTCGAGGGCAACAGCGAGTGGGTGGTCTCGGCGGCGCTGGTCGAGGGCGAGCGCCCGGTGGCGGCGGCGGTGTTCAACCCGGCGACCGATGAGCTGTTCGAGGCGCTCGCCGGCGGCGGCGCGCGCGCGGGCGGGCGCCCGGCGCGGGTGACGCGCGCCGCCTCGCTCAGCGGGCTCAGGCTCGGCTCGAGCCGCAACGAGCAGCGCCGCCAGCTGTGGCGGCACCTGGTCGGCGAGGCCGAGGTCGAGGCGATCGACGCCATCGCCTACAAGCTCGCCCTGGTCGCCGCCGGGCGGCTCGACGGCGTGATCGCGCTCAGGCCCAAGTCGGAGTGGGACATCGCCGCCGGCCATCTGCTGGTCACCGAGGCGGGCGGCGTGATCAGCGACCCCGACGGCGCGCCGCTCCGCTACAACCAGGCCGATCCGCGCCTGCCCGGCCTGATCGCCTGCGGGCCGGTGATCTACCCGGCGCTGCGTGCCGCGCTCGCCCGGCGCTGAGGCGGCGGCTTTGGCGTCGGCCGGCCCCATGCTAGGCTCGGCCATCGCGATGCACAGATCGCCAGACATTGACCGCCGGCCCATCCGTCCCTAGCGCCAGCGCCATGGCCGATGCGCCGACCGTGCGCCTGATCGGGCGGCTGCTGCGCGGCTACCTGGCGCCCTATCGCGCGCGGCTTGCCGCGGCGGTCCTGTGCATGGTCATCGCCGCCGCCTCGCAGCCCGCGCTCGCCTGGCTGATGGAGCCGGTGGTGGGCGAGATCTTCGTCAACCGCGACCGCACCATGCTGGTGCTGGTGCCGCTGGCGGTGCTCGCGGTGATGGCCGCGGGCGGGCTCGCCAATTACGGCCAGATGCTGCTGATGAACTGGATCGGCCTGCGCATCGTCGCCGACCTGCAGCGCCAGGTGTTCGACCACCTGATCCGCCTCGACCTGGCGTTCTTCCAGAACACCCCGACCGGGCGGCTGATTGCCAACATGACCAGCGACGCCAACCTGGTGCGCCAGGCGACCTCGAACACGCTCACCGGCCTGGTCAAGGACGCGCTCAGCGTGGTGCTGCTGATGGGGCTGATGTTCTATCAGGACTGGCGGCTGGCGCTGGCGGTGCTGTTCGTGTTCCCGCTCAGCTACTGGCCGATCAGCCGGCTCGGGCGGCGGATGCGCAAGGTGGTGGTCAACACCCAGGCCGAGATCGGCGAGTTCGCCTCGCTGCTCAACGAGACCTTCCAGGGCGCGCGCCACGTCAAGGCCTACGGCATGGAGGACTACGAGAGCGGGCGCGCCGGGCGGGTGATCGAGCGCCTGTTCCGCCTGTACATGAAGTCGGCGCGCACGCGCGCGGTGATGACGCCGATCATGGAGGCGTTGGGCGGCATCGCCATCGCGCTGGTGATCTTCTACGGCGGCAGCCAGGTGGTCGCGGGGACCAGCGAGCCGGGCGCGTTCTTCGCCTTCGTCACCGCGCTGCTGCTCGCCTACCGGCCGCTCAAGAGCATCGCCAACCTCAACACCGTGCTCCAGGAGGGGCTCGCCGCCGCGACCCGCGTGTTCGCGGTGCTCGACGCCAAGCCCGCGATCGTCGAGGCGGCGGGCGCCCGGCCGCTGTGCATCGAGCGCGGCACGGTCCGCTTCGCCGACGTCCGCTTCGCCTATCACGCCGAGGCGCCGGCCCTGAACGGGGTCACGCTCGAGGCCGAGGGCGGCACCTCGGTCGCCCTGGTCGGGCCGTCGGGCGCCGGCAAGTCGACGCTCCTCAACCTGATCCCGCGCTTCTTCGACGTCGATTCGGGCGCGGTGCTGATCGACGGCCAGGACGTGCGCACGGTGACGCTCGCGTCCTTGCGCGGCGCGATCGCCCTGGTCAGCCAGGAGATCACCCTGTTCAACGACACGGTGCGCGCCAACATCGCCTACGGCGCCGCGCACGCCGTCGCCGACCAGGCGGCGATCGAGCGCGTCGCCCGCGCCGCCGCCGCGCACGACTTCATCACCGGCCTCGCGCGCGGCTACGACACCGTGGTCGGCGAGCGCGGGGTCAAGCTGTCGGGCGGCGAGCGCCAGCGCATCGCGATCGCGCGCGCGATGCTCAAGGACGCGCCGATCCTGCTCTTGGACGAGGCCACCGCCGCGCTCGATACCGAAGCCGAGCGCCAGGTGCAGGCGGCGCTCGACCGGCTCAAGCGCGGGCGCACGACGGTGGTGATCGCGCACCGGCTGTCGACCGTGCGCGAGGCCGACCGCATCTACGTGATCGACCGCGGGCGGGTGGCCGAGCAGGGCCGCCACGGCGAGCTCTATGCCGCGGGCGGCCTTTATGCGCGGCTCTACGACCTGCAGCTCGGCGAGGCGCCGGGCTCCGCCGACGCCGCCGAGTGAGCGAGCGAGACGGGGCTACTCGGCGCCGGCGATCACGTCGCGCAGGATGTCTAGGATCACGCCGGTGGCGACGTCGACCAGGAGCACGTCGGCGCCGACCACCTGGCGCGCGGCCTGGTCGCTGCGCGGGCCGAGACGCGCGATCAGGTCGTCGGGCAGATAACGCTTCTCGAGCCCGGGCGGCAGCCGGCCCCAGCGCTCGAGGTGCTTCTCGAGGCCGGGCGGCAAGCGGTCGCGCTTGGCCAGGCCCGGCGGCAGGCCGCCGCCGCCCTTTGCGGCATGCTTGTCGTGCTTCGGCCCGCCGCCCGGCCAGTCGTCCTCGGCGTAGTCGCCCCCGCCGCGATTCCGGTAATATTCCTCGATGACCTGCCGCTCGATCTCCGAGAACACCCGCTCGACCGAGTCGTCGCCCTGGGCGGCCGCCCGTGCCTCGAGCGATACCAGCGGCAGCAGCAGGGCCGCGATGACTAAAAGAATGCGCATCTCGATCCTCGTTGAATATGATTTCGCCCACTTCGTTACCGCAGGCCGGCTGAACGGCGGCTGAACGGCGATCGGGGCGGGGGCCACGCGCGGGACCGATTGTCAACATGGATCGGCCGCGGCGAATCACAAGCCGGGCCGAGCGCGGATGGGGGCGGGCATGCTGGGTTTCTACAGGGCGGCGACCAGCCTCGGCGCGCCGCTGGTTCGCCTTTATCTGCACCGGCGCGCGCGCCGCGGCCGGGAGGACCGGGCGCGGCTGGGCGAGCGGCTCGGGCAGGCCTCGGCGCCGCGCCCCGACGGCGCCCTGGTGTGGCTGCACGCGGCCAGCGTCGGCGAATCGGCGTCGGTGCTGCCGTTGATCGAGCGCCTGCACCAGGACCGCTCGATCAGCATCCTTGTGACCACGGTCACGGTTACCTCGGCGCGCCTGCTCGCCGAGCGCTTGCCCGGGCGGGCGCTCCACCAGTACCTGCCGGTCGACACGCCGGCGGCGGTGCGCGGCTTCCTCGACCACTGGCGCCCCGACCTCGCGCTGTGGGTCGAGTCGGAGCTGTGGCCCAACCTGCTCGCCGAGACCCAGGCGCGCAAGGTGCCGGCGGTGATGATCCAGGGCCGGATGTCCGAGCGCTCGTTCCGGCGCTGGAGCCGGTGGCGGTCGCTGATCGGGCCGCTGATCGCGGGCTTCCGGCTGGTGGTCGCGCAGACCGAGGCCGACGCCGAGCGCTACCGGGCGCTGGGCGCGCGCGCGGTGACGGTGTGCAGCACGCTCAAATACGCGGCCTTGCCGCTCGCCGCCGACACCGTCGAGCTGAACGCGTTGCAGCGCCAGATCGGGGCGCGGGCGCTGTGGCTCGCGGCGAGCACCCATGCCGGCGAGGAGGCGGCGGCGATCACCGCCCATCTCGAAGCGAGGCCCAGGCTGCCGGACCTGCTCACTTTCATCGTCCCGCGCCATCCCGAGCGCGGGCCCGAGGTCGCGGCGCTCGCCCGCGCCCAGGGGCTCACCGTGAGCCTGCGCACCGCCGCCGACCCGATCACCCGCGACACCGACGTCTATGTCGCCGATACCCTGGGCGAGCTCGGCCTGTTCTACCGGCTGGCGCCGCTGGTGTTCGTCGGCGGCTCGCTCACCGACGCCGGCGGCCACAACCCGATCGAGCCGATCCAGCTCGGCGCCGCGACCGTGACCGGGCCCGGGCAGCGCAACTTCGCCGAGGTCTCGGCCGACCTCGAGGCGGCCTCGGCGCTGCGCACCGTCGCCGACGGCCATCAGCTCGCCACCACCGTCGCCGACCTGCTGCGCGACCCGGCGGAGCGGGCCGAGCTGGTGCGCGCCCAGAAGGGCATCATCGACGCCAAGGCGGACGCGCTCGAGCAGGTGATGGCGGCGCTCAAGCCCTACATCCCCCGGCACCCGGCGGCGTGATACGCCCGCGACAGCGGTGAGGGCACCGGCCTTCTGGCAGACCGACAGTGCGCCCGCGCGCGCGCTCGCGCCGCTCGCCTGGGCCTACGGCGTGCTCGCCGGGCTGGGTGCCCGGCGCCGGCGGGTGGCGCGCGCGCCGGTGCCGGTGATCTGCGTCGGCAACCTGGTCGCGGGCGGCGCCGGCAAGACGCCGGTGGCGCTGGCGCTGGCCCGGCGGCTCGCCGCGCGCGGCTGGCGGCCGCACCTGGTCAGCCGCGGCTATCGCGGGCGCGCCCACGGACCGCTCAGGGTCGACCCCGCCCGCGACGACGCGGCGCTGGTCGGCGACGAGGCGCTGCTGCTCGCCGCGGCCGCGCCGACCTGGGTCGCCGGCGACCGCGCCGCCGGCGCTTTTGCCGCGGCCCAGGCGGGCGCGGGCGTGGTGGTGCTCGACGACGGCCATCAGAACCACAGCCTGCACAAGGACCTGTCGCTGGTGGTGGTCGACGGCGGCGCGGGTTTCGGCAACGGCCGGCTGCTGCCGGCGGGCCCGCTGCGCGAGCCGGTGGCGGCGGGCCTCGCCCGCGCCCATGCGGCGGTGCTGGTCGGCGCCGACCGCGCCGGCGTGCGCGCCGCCCTGCCGCCCGCGCTGTTGCTGCTGGAGGCGCGGCTGGTCCCGGCGGCCGGCGCCGACAAGGTTGGCGGGCGGGCGGTGGTCGCGTTCGCCGGCATCGGCCGGCCCGAGAAGTTCTTCGCCACGCTCGAGTCGTTGTCATGCGATCTGTTGGGCCGCCACCCGTTCGCCGACCATCACCGCTATGCCGACCACGAGGTCCTGCTGCTTGCCGACAAGGCGGTGAAGCTCGGCGCGGTGCTGGTGACCACCGCCAAGGACTTCGTCCGCCTGCCGGCGCATCTCAGGCCGCTGGTCACGGTGCTCGGGGTCGAGGTGGCGTGGGCCGACCCGGAGCGGCTCGACCGCCTGCTCGACCAGGTGGCGCCGCATGGTTGAGACGCGCATCCGCCCGACCTTGCGCCAGTACGCCGCGTACGCGCTGGTGCGCGTCTTGTCGGCGCTGTTCGCGGCGCTGCCGCTCGACCTCGCCTCGGGCCTCGGCGGCGTGATCGGATGCGCGGTCGGGCCGCTGACGCCGATGCATCGGCGGGCGCGCGCCAACCTCGCCCGGGCGCTGCCCGAGATCGGCGCCGGCGCGCGGCGGCGAATCCTGCGTGGAATGTGGGCGCATATCGGGCGGGTGTCCGCCGAGTACCCGCATCTCGGCCACTTCCGCCTCTATGACGGCAGCGGCCGGGTCGAGGTGATCGGCGCCGAGCATGTCGATGCGCTGCGCGAGGACGGCATCGGCGGCATCTTCGTCGCCGGGCACATCGGCAACTGGGAGCTCGCCTCGCTCGGCGCCACCCAGCGCGGGGTGCCGCTGGTCCACGTCTACCGCGCCGCCAACAACCCGCTCATCGAGCGCCTGATCCAGCGCTGGCGGAGCGCCGTCGGCGGCGTCCATCACCCGAAAAGCCCGCGCGCCGTGCGCAGCCTGGTCGCGGCGCTGGCGGCGGGCGAGCATCTGGGCATGCTGGTCGACCAGAAGTACAACGAGGGCATCGCCGTGCCCTTCTTCGGCCGCGACGCGATGACCGCGCCGGCGCTCGCCGAGCTCGCGCTCAAGTTCAAGGTGCCGGTGGTGGCGGCGCGGGTCGAGCGGCTCAAGGGCGCGCGCTTCCGGCTCACCGTGCTGCCGCCGCTCGACATCGCGCGCACCGGCGACCGCGCCGGCGACGTGCGCGCGGTCATGACCCGCATCAACGCGCTGTTCGAGGACTGGATCCGCGACCGCCCCGAGCAGTGGCTGTGGATGCACCGCCGCTGGCCCGAAAACCGGGACTGAGGAAGGTTTAACCACAGAAGACACAGAGAGCACAGAGATAGAAAGTGTTGCTAGTCAGCTAACTGTTTTCTTTACAGTTATCGCCTTTCCTCTGTGACCTCTGTGTCCTCTGTGGTCAATCCGATTCCGGCGACGCGGCCCGATCCCAACGCAGGAAGGTAAGCACGGCGGCGCCGTAGCGGCGCTGCTCGATCGCGGTGAAGCCGGCCGGCGCCTCCAGGCGCTCGCGCGCGCCGTGCTCGACCACCGCCAGCGCGCCCGCGGCGAGCCAGCCAGCGGCGGCGAGCGCCGCCAGCGCCGGCGCGGCGAGCCACGAGCCAGAGGGCGGGTCGAGGAAGGCGATCGAGCTTGGCGCCGGCGGCGCGCCCGGATGGGTCGCATCGCGCGCCACCACCAGCGCCCGGTCCCCCTGGTCGAGGGCGCGCAGGTTGGCGCGCAACGCCGCCAGCGCGGCGCGGTCGCTCTCGACGAAGATCGCGCGCGCGGCCCCCCGCGACAGCGCCTCGATCCCGAGCGCGCCGGTGCCGGCGAAGGCGTCGAGCACCACCGCGCCCTCGAGCCGCACACCGCCGAGCGCGGCGCCGTGGGCGAGCAGGTTGAACAGCGCCTCGCGCGCGCGGTCCGAGGTCGGGCGCACGCCGAGCCCCGGCGGCGCTTTCAGCCTGCGCCCGCGCAAGGCACCGCCGACGATCCTCACGAGGCCGCCAGGCGGTCCGCGGCCGCGCGCCCGAGCTGCTCGGCGAGCACCTTGGCCGGCACCTCCTCGACCGCGCCCGCCGCCAGGTTGCCGAGCTGGAACGGGCCGTAGGCGATGCGGATCAGCCGGTTGACCTCGAGCCCGATGGCGGCGAACAGGCGCCGGACCTCGCGGTTGCGGCCCTCGCGCAAGGACACCGTGAACCAGCTGTTGGCCGCGCCGCGGCGGTCGAGCGCGATGCGCACCGGCCCGTAGTCGACCCCGTCCACGCGCATGCCGCGGCCGAGCCGCGCGAGCGCGGCGTCGTCGACCGCGCCGTGGGCGCGCACCCGGTAGCGGCGCACCAGGCCGGTCGCCGGCAGCTCGAGATGGCGGGCGAGCGCGCCGTCGTTGGTCAGCAGCAACAGGCCCTCCGAGGCGAGGTCGAGCCGGCCGACCGAGATCAGGCGCGGCAGGCCCTCGGGCAGCGAGTCGAACACCGTCGCCCGGCCACGCTCGTCGCGGCGGCTGGTGACCAGGCCGCGCGGCTTGTGGTAGCGCCACAGGCGCGCGCGCGCGGGCGCGGCGATCTCGACGCCATCGACCGCGATGCTGTCGCCCGCGCCGACCGCGAGCGCCGGGCTGTCGATCACCCGGCCGTTGACGGCAACCCGCCGGTCGGCGATCCAGCGCTCGGCCTCGCGCCGCGAGCACAGACCGGCGCGCGCGATCCGGCGGGCGATGCGCATGCGCGCCTCGGCCGGCGCCTTGGTCACGTCCGGCAGGCGGCGACGAACGCCTCGAACAGCTTGCGGTCGCCGTCGCTGATCAGGAACTCGGGATGCCACTGGACGCCGATGCAGAAGCGCGCGGCTGAGATCTCGATGCCCTCGACCACCCCGTCCGGGGCGCGGGCGTTGATCGCGGCGCCGGGTGCCGGCTCGGCGACCGCCTGGTGGTGGGCGCTGTTGACCATCAGCTCGTCGGCGCCGGTGATCCGGTGCAGCCGGCTGCCCGGCACCACGCGCACGGCGTGGCCCGCTTGATCGCGCGGGTTGGCCTGCTCGTGCGCGAGAGCGCCGGGGAGTGCGTCCGGGATGTGCTGGTAGAGGGTGCCGCCGAGCGCCACGTTCAGGGCCTGCGCGCCGCCGCAGATGGCGAGCACCGGCACCTCGGCCGCGACCGCGGCGCGCAGGATGGCGAGCTCGAAGTCGGTGCGGCGGTCCTTGGTGGTGACGCTCGCATGGCGGCTGGATGCGCCGAACAGCGCCGGGTCGACGTCGAACGCGCCGCCGGTGACCACCAGGCCGTCGATGCGCGCGAGATAGGCCTCGGCGCGGTCGGGCTCGTGGGGCAGCGCCACCGGCAGCGCGCCGGCGGCACTGAGCGTCGCCATGTAGTTCTGGCGCAGCGCGTACCAGGGGAACTTGGAGTATCCGCCGGGCGCCTCGCTGTCGAGGGTCACCCCGATCACCGGCCCGGCGCCGTGTCCGGTCATGGCGGTGAAGATAGGCGCGGGGCGCGGGGCGCGCAACGCGGGCGTCGTTTGAGTAGCGTCCCAGCTTGTGCCGCGCAGAATATTCCGGTGGTCACGACGCCGACCTCGCGGCGACCGTCCGCGCCGTCAACCCCGCCGCTTGGTCCGCCGGGGGGGACGCGCACTGCGGCCGTGAAGCCACGCCTTCAGGGACTCCTGACTCTCGCCCGAGGCTCGCCCCGCGAGCAGCCCCTCGACGCTGATGTCCTCGTCGAGGTCGGCCCAGTGAATCCCTTTGCCTCGCCCGATCAGGCGCCAATTGCCGCGTTCCTCGGGAGTCGCGTGGACGAGCCTCGGAAACCATGCCAGCGGCGCGACGATCGTCCGACCGTCGGCCAGGCTCACGCGCAGCAATTCGCCGCTGACCCTGACGGTCTCCGCCCTCGCGGCCTGCAATTCATTCGCCGAAATAGTCATGCCATGCCTTAATCAACGCCTCTCGGCGATCCTGCACATGCTGCTGAATCCGCCTCAGTTCAGGGGCGCAAACCCTCCGCTGCCCTGCAAGCGCACCGGATCGAGCCAGAACTTGGCGACGTTGTCATCTCGCTCCACGTGAATATGCGCTGGTTCGTCGCTGTCACCTGAGTAGAAGAAGAACCGGTACGGACCCACCCTCAGGATCGTCGGCATCCGCCCCTCCCTATGGGCCGTTCATCGGAGCACGATTACGAGGCCCGGCCCCGGGTGCGGTCATGTCCGGGAAGATAGGCGCAGGCCCCGGCGCGCGCAACGCGGACCCGGACCGGCTGCGCGATGCGCTGGCGGGCGGGCGCCGCCGGCTGGCATACTGGGGCGGTCCATCTGCGTGCCGGCATCCGTCATGGCGACAGCCAAGCCTTCGTCCCCGGTCGGGCCATTCGCGGGCTTTCCGGCCGACTTCTTCGCCTTCTTCGAGGAGCTGGCGGCGAACAACAGCCGCGCCTGGTTCGCCGACAACAAGCAGCGCTACCAGACCGAGGTGGTCGATGCGATGGTGCGCTTCATCGTCGCCATGGGCCCGCTCTTGCGCAAGGTCTCGCCCCATTTCGTCGCCGATCCCAGGCCCAACGGCGGCTCGATGTTCCGCATCCACCGCGACGTGCGCTTCTCGAAGGACAAGCGGCCGTACAAGGAGCATGCCGCCTGCCATTTCCGGCACGCAGCCGCGCGCGACGCCCATGCGCCCGGCTTCTACGTCCATCTCGCCCCCGACGAGATCATGTTCGGCGGCGGCATCTGGATACCGCCCGGCGACGCCCTCGACGACATCCGTGCAGCAATCGACCGCGACCGCGCCGGCTGGACGCGCGTGGTCACCGACAAGCGCCTAGTTGAGACCTTCGGCGGCGTCACCGGCGAGGGTCTCAAGCGGCCGCCGCGCGGCTACAACGAGGGTCATCCCCATATCGACGACCTCAAGCGCAAGACCTTCTTCGTGATCAGGGAGAGCGGGCCCAAGGCCGCGCGCTCGCCGGACTTCGTTGGCGAGGTGGCCGCGGCGTTCCGCGACGCCACGCCGCTGATGCGATTCATCGCCGGGGCGCTCGGTCAGCCGTTCTGAGCGCCCCGCTTGACCGGGCGCACGCCCGCCGCGCAGGGTGCGGCGATGAAGAGGCGCGAGGGCGACGCTGCCATGGCGCGCGCGCTCGACGAGGCGCGGGCGGCGGGCGAGGCCGGCGAGGTGCCGGTCGGCGCGGTGGTCACCGGCCCCCACGGCGAGCTGCTGGCGGCGGCCGGCAACCGCACCGAGCGCGACCGCGACCCGACCGCCCATGCCGAGCTGCTCGCGCTGCGCGCCGCCGCCGCCGGGCTCGGCTCGCCGAGGCTCGAGGGCTGCGACCTCACCGTCACCCTGGAGCCGTGCCCGATGTGCGCCCAGGCGGCCTCGTTCGCCCGCATCCGCAGGCTCTACTACGGCGCCGCCGACCCCAAGGGCGGCGGCGTCGACCACGGCCCGCGCATCTTCGCGCAGGCGACCTGCCACCACCGCCCCGAGGTCTATGGCGGCATCGCCGAGGCCGAGGCGTCGGCGTTGTTGCGCGCCTTCTTCCGCTCGAAACGCGCGCGCGACGCCGGATAGCGGCGGCAGGAGGCCCTATATCCTAACGGTTGCCGGCGGCCCGACGCCGGTGAGGGCGGCTCGCGATGGCACGAAACAGCACCCGGATCCCGAAGCGCAAGGCCCCCGGACATGCCGTCGCGCCGGCGGGCGCGGCGATCCGCAAGGCGCCGTTCGTGCCGGCTCGCGCCGCGCCCCGGCTGGGCGCCAAGCGCCGGTCGAGCGGCATCGCCTGGCCGGTCATTCCGGCACCGCAACACGCGCTGGCGCTGGCGATGCAGTATCAGCTCGAGCAGTCCCAATGGTGGCCGGCGGACAAGCTGCTCGCCCACCAGCTGCGCCAGGCGCAGAGCCTGATCGAGCACGCCGCGGCGACGGTGCCGTTCTATCGCGACCGGCTCCGGCCGGCGACCGGCCTGGCGTTGGGCGCGCTGACGCTCGAACGCTTCCGCGACATCCCGCTGCTTACCCGCCGGGACGTCCAGGAGGCCGGCACGGCGATGGTGAGCCGGGACCTGCCGCCGGGCCACGGCACGCCGGTCCCGTCCAGGACCTCGGGCTCGTCCGGCCGGCCGATCGAGTTCCTCAACACCGCCGTCACCGCGCTCATGGCGGCGGCCATGACCCTGCGCGGCCACTTCTGGCACAAGCGCGAGCTGGCGCAGAAGAACGTGTCGATCAGGCCGCCGCGCTTGCACATGCCGGTCGGGCGCGGGCTGTGGTCGCCGCCGCCGTGGAACGGGGTCAGCACGTTGATCGACATGCGCCAGCCGATCAGCCGCATGTTCGACCGGATGATCGCCGAGGAGCCGGTCTACCTGCAGTCCCACCCCTATGTGATCCTGGGCCTGATCCAGCGCTCCGAGGACACCGGGCGCCGGCCCGACAAGCTCACGGAGGTGCGGACCTACGGCGAGACGCTGGCGCCGTGGCTGCGCGAGAGGTGCCGCGAGGTCTGGGGCGTGCCGATCGCCGACAACTACAGCGCCGAGGAAATGGGCACGATCGCGCACCAATGCTCCGGCTCGACCAACCTGCACGTCCAGGCGGAGAACGTGCTGGTCGAGGTCCTCGACCGCGACGGCGCGCCGTGCCGGCCGGGCGAGAGCGGGCGCGTGGTGGTGACCGCGCTGCACAACTTCGCCACCCCGTTCATCCGCGAGGAGCTCGGCGACATCGTCACCGCCGGGGACCCTTGCGACTGCGGGCGCGGGCTGCCGGTGCTCGCGCGCATCCTCGGCCGCGAGCGCAACCTGGTCGTCCTTCCCTCCGGCGAGAAGCTGTTTCCCGAGCTCTACGGCGAATTCGGCGCGGTGACCGCCGTCCGCCAGTACCAGCTGATCCAGAAGACGCGCGAGCGGATCGAGGTGAGGCTCGCCGTCGCCCGCCCGCTCAGCGCCGAGGAGGAGGCAACCATCCGCGGCTTCATCCGCAAGATGTTCGGCTATGCCTTCGAGCTGCCGTTCGTCTATGTCGACGAGATCGCGCGCGAGCCGAGCGGCAAGTATCAGGACTTCCGCTCGGAGTTGCCGCGAGCGGACGGCGCCTGACCGTCGACGCGGCCTGCACCGTCACGGGTCCTGTGCCGCCAGCCCCGGCGCGCGGGCCCATTTGAGGGCCTGGTCGAGGCGGTCGCCGCCCCAGAACAGCTCGTCGCTGACGGTGTAGCTCGGCGAGCCGAAGATGCCGCGCGCCGCGGCCTCGGCGGTCTGCGCTTTCAGCCGGTCCTTGGTCGCGGGCTCGCGCGCGCGCGCGATCAGCTCCGCCGCCGGCAGGTCGAGGCCTGTCAGGAGCCCGGCGAGCACCTCGGGGTCGGCGATGTCGGCATCGTCGGCGAAGTTCGCCCGGTAGACCGCACGGCTGAACGCCGGCCCCCAGGCCTGGTCCTGGCCGAGCAGCGCGATGCGCGCGGCGTGGAGCGAGTTGCGCGGCATCTCGCTCGGCTGCCGCCAGGGCACGCCCGCCGCCGCGCACAGGCGCGCGACGTCGCGCCACATGTAGCGCCCCTTGGCCGGATAGGTGATGAACGGCGAGGTGTCCATGCCCTGGTCGCGGAAGATCGGGCCGAGCAGGAACGGCCGCCACAGCACCCGGACGCCGGCCGCGGCCGCCGCGCGCTCGATGCGGAACGCGGCCGGATAGCTGTAGGTGCTGGCGAGCTCGTACCAGAAAGTGAGGGTGGGCTCGCCCGCTGCAGTCATTCGCCGAGCACCGATTCGATCCACGCGCCGTGGGCGACGAGCCGGGCGTCGCCGCCGTTGCGCCCGACCAGCTGGGCGCCGATCGGCAAGCCGCCCGCGCCGGTGCCCGCGGGCAAGGTCAGGCACGGCAGATGCAGCGCCGTCCACGGCCGGTTGAACAGCGGGTCGCCGGTGGTCTCGGCCGGCGGCGCCGGGCCGGGCGCGGCCGCGGTGAGCAGCAGGTCGGCGTCGTCGAACAGCGAGTCCGCCTGCGCCCGGCAGCTGGCGAGATAGCTGAGCCGCTCGGCGAGCCGCTTGGGCCCGAGCGCGGCGCCCTTGTCGAGTTGCGCGCGCAGGCCCTCGCTCAACAGCGCCGCGTGGTTGGCGCGCTCCTCGGCTAGCGAGGCCGCCATCTCTGCGACCATGACGTCGTTCTGCGCCTCGACCAGCTCGTCGAACGCGCGCGGCATGTCGTGGCGGTCGACCGCGACACCGGCGCCGGCGAGGCGGGCGAGCACCGAATCGAGCACCTCGCGAGTCGCCTCATCCGCCTGGTCCCATTCATGGGTGCGGCACAGCACCACCCGCTCGGGCTGCGCCGCGCCGGCGGCGATCCCGGCGAGCGGCCCGCCCGCCTTGCCGAGCGCGGCGGCGAGCAGGCCCGCGTCCGCGACCGTGCGCGCGAAGGTGCCGAGGGTGTCGAGCGCCGGCGCGAGCTTCAGAACACCGCCAAGCGCGATCGCGTCGTACGTCGGCTTGAAGCCGACCACGCCGCAGAACGACGCCGGGCGGATCACCGAGCCCGCGGTCTGGCTGCCGATCGC
>DASWHU010000132.1:0-8433 GCA_036398035.1 Alphaproteobacteria bacterium
GCGTGCGACCGCATCACGCCGCCCTCGGTCGAGCGCTGGGTGGTGGCGACCACCGCCGACCCCGAGCAGGCCTATGCGCGCATCGCGGCGCTGGTGCCCGAGTCCAAGGTCGCCTACCCCGACCTGCTCGAGCCGGTCCTCCAGCGCGCCCGCTCGCGCGGCACGGGGTGAGGCGCCCGAGACGGCATGGAGCGTAACCCACCCCAGCTCTCCTGCGCCGACCCGGCTCTCGCCTCCGGCGCGGCGAGCCGGCCGGCCGCGGAGCTGCGTCGACTCAACGTGTTCGAGCCCGACTTCGGGATCGAGGAGGAGCAGGCGCTGGTCGCGGTGCTGCGCTCGGGCTGGGTGGCGATGGGCCCCAAGGTCGAAGCGTTCGAGCGGCGCTTCGCCGATCTGGTAGGCACCCAACACGCGGTCGCGGTCAGCTCGTGCACGGCGGCGCTTCATCTGACTCAGGTCGCGCTCGGCATCGGGCGCGGGGACGAGGTGATCGTGCCGTCGCTGACCTTCTCGGCGACCGCCAACTCGGCGCTGGTCACCGGCGCCACCCCGGTGTTCGCCGACATCGCCAGCGCCGACGACTGGACCCTCGACCCGGCCGACGCGGCGCGGCGCATCACCCCGCGCACCAAGGCGGTGATCGCGGTCCACTATGGCGGCCATCCGGCGGACATGGCGGCGCTCGGCGCGGTCTGCCGCGACGCCGGCGTGACGTTGATCGAGGACGCGTGTCACGGGCTCGGCGGATCGCTCGACGGGCGCGCCATGGGCGCACTCGGCGCGGCCGGATGCTTCAGCTTCTACAGCAACAAGGTGATCACCACCGGCGAGGGCGGCATGGTGACGACCGACGATGCGGACCTCGCCCTCCACATCGCCAAGCTGCGCTCCCACGGCATGACCGCGACCGCGATCGACCGCGTGCGCGGCGCGTTCGACTACGAGGTCACCGAAGCCGGCTTCAACTACCGCCTCGACGATCTGCGCGCGGCGGTGGGGCTCGCGCAGCTCGATCGCCTCGCCGTCAAGCTCGCCCGCCGGCGCGACCTCGTGCGCCTGTATTGCGCGCGCCTTGCGTCGATACCCGGGCTGAGCGTCCCTAATTTCGGCGGCCGGGGCGAGCCCGCCAACTACCTGATGACGGTGCTGCTCGACGGCGGCGACCGCGAGGCGGTGCGCCGGCGCCTTCAGGAGCGCGGCATCCAGACCTCGGTGCATTACCACCCGGTCCATCTGTTCGCGCACTACCGGCATGTCGCCGAGCGCCTGCCGATCACCGAATCGGTTGCCGCGCGAACCATCACCTTGCCCCTGTATCCGCGCCTGCAGGAGTCCGACGTCGACTACGTCGCGGCCGCCTTGCAGGACGCGATCGGGTAGCCGGGCGCGGGGCGGTCGGGTGGCGGCTGGTCGATGGCGGCGATCCTGATTGTCGGCGCGAGCCACGAGGCGCTGGCCCTGGCGCGCGAGCTCGGCCGCGAGGTGATCGCGATGGCGGACCCGAAATATGGCGGCGATACGTTCCACGGCGTGCCCGCGCTCGCCAGCGATGTGCGTGCGCTCGAGCGCGGCGGCTTCGAGGCAGTGCTGCTCGCGATCGACGACCCCGCGGCGCGGCGCGCGGCCTACGGCTTCTACGGCGGGCGCGGCATCCCGGCGTGCGACCTGGTGGCGGGCCATGTCGGCGAAGGCACCGGACACGGCCAAGGCCTGTTCGTGCAGCGCTCGGCCGGCATCTCCACCGACTGCCGGCTCGGCGACGGCGTGCGGCTCAACGTCGGCGCCAACGTCATGCACGACTGCACGCTCGGCGATTTCGTCACCGTCGGGCCCAACGCCGTCGTCCTCGGCCGGGTGCGGATCGGCAGGGCGAGCTATGTCGGCGCCAATGCCACCGTGCTGCCCGGCGTCGCCATCGGCGACGGCTGCGTGATCGGCGCCGGCGCGGTGGTCACGGGCGACGTTCCCGACAACGCCGTGGTCAAGGGCAATCCGGCGCGATGAGCGGACCGGCGGCCAAGCTCGACGTCCTGTTCGTGGTCGACGGCTCGTCCGCGACCGGCTTCGGCCATGTCGCGCGCTGCCTGGAGCTGTATCGCCTGGTGCGGGCCGCGCGCGGGTCCGCGACCGCGGCGTTCCAGGGCAGCTTCTCGGCGCCAATCCGCGCGCGCATCGCCGCCGCGGCACCGGAGCTCGAGCTCGCCGGCCCGGCCGCCGGCCGCGCCGCGCGGGTCTGCTTCGTCGACCGCATGGCGGACCCGGACGATCCCGAGGCCTGCGACCGCACGCAGCTCGATGCGTTGCGCGCCTCGTGCGACCGGCTGGTCTACATGGCCTCGGGGCTCACCGCGCCGATCCTGCCGCCCGGCGTCGCGTGCGTTGGCTACCAGCCCGGCGAGCCCAAGGCCGCGCGCCCGGGCCTGTTCTGGGACCTGTGCTATGCACCGGTGCGCGAGTCCGTCCGGCGCCTCGCCGGGCGCGCCGGCGAGCCCGGACGCGCTTTGGTCGCGATCGGCGGCAGTGCCGATCTCGGGCCAGTCCGCTGGGCCATCCGGGCGCTCGCCCGCGAGCCGAGGGTGCGCGCGGTCGACGTGCTCGTCTCGCCCGCTTGGGCGGCGGACGCCTCGGCGCAGCCGTCCGACGGCGCCACCGTGCATTGGCACCGGGCGGTACCGGCCGAGGACCTGCTGGCGCACGCCGGGCTGGTGGTCGCGAGCCAGGGCAACCTCGGCTACGAGGCGATGGCGCTGGGCCGCGCGGTCGTGCTGGTCGGCGTCAAGGACTTCCAGGCGACCATCGCCCGGCGGCTGGCGGCGGACGGTCTCGCGGTCTATGGCGGGCATTGGCCGGCGGCGACGGAACAGGCGCTCGCGGCGGCGATCGGCGCCACCATCGAGTCGGCGCCGCGGCTGGTCGCCCGCCAGCGCCAACGGCTCGGCGACGCCGGCTTGCATCACGTCGCCGACCTGTTGCGTGCGATGCTCGATGAGGTGGACGTGGCATGCGCGTCGTCGCCGTGATCCAGGCGCGCATGGGCTCGTCGCGCCTGCCGGGCAAGGTGCTGGCGCCGCTCGCCGGGGAGCCGCTGCTCAAGCGCCTGATCGCGCGCGTCCGCGCGGCCCGGCGGCTCGACGGCCTGATCGTCGCCACCTCGCAGGCGCCGGCCGACGACGCGGTCGCCGCGGTGTGTGCCGCCACGGGCACCGCCTGCTTCCGCGGCAGCGAGACCGATGTGCTCGGCCGGTTCATCGCCGCCGCCGACAGCCTCGACGCCGACATCGCGGTCCGGCTCACCGGCGACAACCCCGCGGTAGACGCCAGCCTGGTCGACTACGTGCTCGACCGGGCCCTGCCGCACATGCCGCCGGCGGTCTATGTCCACAATGTCGACGACAGCGGCTTCCCGCGCGGACTTTATGTCGAGGCGGCGACGATGGCGGCGCTGCGCACCGCCGCGGGCGACGCCGACGACACCGACCGGGAGCACGTCACCTGGCACCTGCGCCGCCGGCCCGAGGCGTTTCCCGCCGTCGTGGTCAAGGCGCCGGGGCGGTTCGCCGAGGTCTCGCTCACCGTCGACACCCATGAGGACCTGCGGCGTTTGAACGATATCTTCCGCAGCCTGTACCGGTCGGCCCCCGATTTCGACTTCCGGGCGTTTATGGTTGCGGCCGATCCGGCCGCAGCGATGGACGCGAAGCCGTGAGCACGCCATTCGCCATCGACGGCCGGGCCATCGGCGCCGGCGCGCCGCCCTATCTGGTCGCCGAGATCGGCATTAACCACGGCGGCGACGCCGACGTCGCGATCGGGCTGGTCCGCGCCGCCAAAGAGGCCGGCGCCGATGCCGCCAAGCTGCAGGCATTCGTGCCGGGCGAGCTGCTCGCCCGTTCCAGCCGCTACTTCGACCTGCTCGCCGGTTGCGCCCTCGACCAGGAGGCCGTGCGCGCGCTGGCGGCGGCGGCGAAGGATATCGGGCTGCCGCTTTTCTCGGCGGCGTTCGACGAGCCCAGCGTCGATCTGTTGGCGGCACTCGACGTACCGGCGTTCAAGGTCGCGTCCGGCGACATCACCCATCTGCCGCTGCTGCGCCATATCGGCGAGCTCGGCAAGCCGGTGATCCTGTCGACCGGCGGCGCCAGCATCGGCGAGATCGAGGCGGCGCTGGCGGCGCTCGGTGCCGGCCCGGGGTCGGTGCCGGTGGCGCTGCTCCATTGCGTGTCGCACTATCCGACTCGGCCCGAGGAGGCGAACCTCGCCTGCATCGCGACCATGAAGGCGCAGTTCGGCCTGCCGGTCGGCTTCTCCGACCACACGCTCGGCGCGGCGACCGCGATCGCCGCGGTCGCGCTCGGCGCCGACGTCATCGAGAAGCATTTCACCTTCGACCGCGCCGCCGAGGGACCGGATCATGCCTTGTCCGCCGAGCCCGAGGAGCTTGCGCGCATTGCCCTGGGCATGCAGGCGGCCTGGCGGGCGATCGGGCGGCCGGCGAAGGCACCGGTCGAGAGCGGCGAGCACATCGCCCAGATCCGGCGCAGCGTGACCGCGCGAACGCCGATCACGAAAGGGACCCGCCTGACCGCGGCGATGCTCGCCGTCAAGCGCCCCGGCACGGGCATCGCGCCGGGGCGCCTCGACGACGTGATCGGCCGCCGGGCGCGGCGCGATCTCGATGCCGACCAGACGCTGAGTTGGGACCTGCTGGACTGAGCGCGGGCAGCGATGGCGACCAGGGTAGCGGTGATCGAGTACGGCGTCGGCAATGTCGGATCGGTGGTCAATGCGTGTGCGCGCATCGGCGCCGATGTCGCCATCGCCCGAGACGGGGACGAGCTTCGCGCCCAGGCGCCGGAAGCGATCATCCTGCCGGGCGTCGGCGCGTTCGGCGCCGCGCTCGAGCTGATCCGCAGCCGCGGCTTCGAGGCGGCGGTGGGCGAGCAGGTGCACGATGCGGGCGTGCCGTTCCTCGGCATTTGCGTCGGCATGCAGGCGCTCGCCGACTCGTGCGAGGAGTTCGGCGAGCACCATGGGCTCGGTTGGATCCCGGGCACGGTGTGCCGGCTGGTGCCGCCGGGCTCGCCGGTGCGCCTGCCCCATGTCGGCTGGAACACCGTCGATGCGTCGGCCGACGATCCGGTGCTCGGCGGGCTCGCCGGCGCGCATTTCTACTTCGTCCACTCCTATGCCATGCGCTGCGATCAGCAATACGTGGTCGGCACCACCGAGTACGGCGGGACCTTCCCCTCGGCGGTGCGCATCGGGCACGCATGGGGCATTCAGTTCCACGCCGAGAAGAGCTCGCTCGCCGGCGAACGATTGCTGGGCCAGTTTCTTGCTTTCGCTGACGCGTGCTCAAGCGGCGGCTGATACCGGTCCTGTATCTTCGGCATGGCTGGATGGTGCGCAGCGAGAGGTTTGCCGTCCACCAGGTCATCGGCAATCCCGTGGTACATGTCGAGCGGATGGTCGAGTGGGACGTGGACGAGCTGATCGTGCTCGACATCAGCGAAGGCGAGCCGACCCGGTTCCACCACGAGCGCGCGGACTATCGCGAGCCCGGTGCGGGCGACCTGCTCGGCTTCGTGCGCAAGATCGCGGCCGAATGCCGGATTCCGCTCACCTTGGGCGGGCGAATTCGCACGGTCGACGACATCGCCGTGCGCATCCGCACCGGCGCCGACAAGGTGACGATCAACACCGCCGCGCTCGAGTCGCCGCGGCTGGTGGGCGAGGCCGCGTCCAGATTCGGCAGCCAGGCGATCGTGGTCGGCATCGACTACCGGCGGGGCGCCGACGGGGCGCGGGTGTACGCCGACCACGGCCGCATCGACAGCGGTCGCAATGTCGTCTCCTGGGCGCGCGAGGCCGCCGATCGCGGCGCCGGCGAGATCTTCCTCAATGCCGTCGACCGCGACGGCACCGCGCAGGGCTACGATCTCGAATCGATCGCCCGCGTCGCCGACGCGGTGCCGGTCCCGGTGGTCGCCTGCGGCGGCGCCGGGCACATGCGCCACTTCCTCGAATGCTTCGAGCGCACCGGCGCGAGCGGCGTCGCCGCCGGCAACATCTTTCACTTCACCGAGAACGCTTACCCGCGCGCCAAGGCGTTCCTGCGCGGCAAGCGCGACGACGTTCGCTAAGCCATGACTCACCTCAACCTGCCGCCGATCCACTGGTGCGCGCGCTGCGTCTATCCGTCGAGCGCGGCCGTGACGCTGGTGTTCGACGACGCCGGCGTGTGCAGCGGCTGCCGGGTCCACGACCAGAAGGCCGGGATCGACTGGGACCAGCGCCTGCAATGGCTGCTCGACGAGGTGGAGCCCTATCGCCGCTCGACCGGTTACGAGTGCGTTATCGGCGTCTCCGGCGGCAAGGACAGCTACTACCAGGCCCACTTCGTCAAGGAGAAGCTCGGGCTCAGGCCGCTGCTGGTCACCTATGACGGCGGCAACTACCTCGACGTCGGCTGGCGGAACCTGATGCGCATGAAGGAGGTGTTCGCCGCCGACCACATCATCGTCTCGCCTTCGGTCGACCTGCTGATGCGCATGAACCGGCTGGCGTTCCGCAAGATGGGCGATATGAATTGGCAGAACCATGCCGGCATCGCCACGGTGCCCATGCGCGTCGCGGTCCAGCACGGCATCCCGCTGGTGTTCTGGGGCGAGCACGGCTGGACCGACCTCGGCGGCATGCACTCGATGCACGACATGGTCGAGTACACCGCGCGCTACCGGAAGGACCAGCTGCTGCGCGGCTACGACTGGTACGACATGACCGGCGACGACGAGGACCCGATCGGCGAGGGCGAGCTCGAATGCTTCAAGTATCCGCGCGATGAGGAGATAGACCGGATCGGCTTGCGCGGGCTGTTCATCGGCAACTACGACCCGTGGGACGCCAACGCCCATGCCGCGCTGGTTATGGAGCGATACGGCTGGCAGCCGTCGCCGGTGCCGTTCGAGCGCACCTATCGGCGCATGTCGAACCTCGACGACCGCTACGAAAACGGGGTCCACGACTATCTGAAATACGTCAAGTTCGGCTACGGCCGCGCCACCGACCATGCCTGCAAGGACATTCGCAGGGGCTACATGACCCGCGACCAGGGCATCGACATGGTCCGCAAGTACGATCACGTACGCTCCGCCGACCTCTTTCACTGGCTCGACTACGTCGGGCGGAGTGAGGATTGGTTCGAGCGGATTGCCGACGGCTTCCGCAGCCCCAAGGTCTGGGTCCGCTCAAACGGCGAATGGCACAAGCGCAACATCTGGGACTAGGCGCCGCGGGCGCACGATGACCGGCCACGGCCTGTCCAGGGAGAGCATCCGCCCGGCCGCCGTCATGGCCGGCCAGCGGCTCGCCATGCGCCGCGACATCGATTGGCTGGCTAACAGGGCCGGCGACTTCGCGCCCGCGCGCTGTCCCGCCTGCGACGCCGATGCGCCGGCGGCGCTGTACGAGAAGTACGGCATGCGCCACGTGCGCTGCGGCGCCTGCGCCACCCAATATGTGTCGCCGCGCCCGGACGAGGCCACGCTCGCTCGCTTCTACGCCGAATCCGAGAACTACGCCTACTGGGCGGAGCACGTGTTTCCTGCGAGCGCCGAAGCGCGACGCGAGCGCATCTTCCGCCCGCGCGCGGCGACCGCGGCAAGCCTGGTCCGCCGCCATGGCGTGGACGGCGCCACGCTGGTCGAGATCGGCGCCGGCTTCGGGCTGTTCTGCGACGAGGCCGCCGGCACCGGCGCGTTCGCGCGCATCATCGCCGTCGAGCCGACCCCGCAGCTCGCCCGGGTCTGTCGCGAACGCGGTCTCGACACGATCGCGGCCCCCTATGAGCAGATCGAGCTCGACGCGCCCGCCGACCTGATCGCCGCGTTCGAGGTGATCGAGCACCTTCACGACCCGGCGCGGTTCCTCCGCTGGTGCCATGCGACGTTGCGGCCGGGCGGAGGCGTGCTGCTCACCTGTCCCAACATCCGCGGCTTCGAAACACTGATTCTCGGCCGCGAGTCGGACGCCGTCGACCACGAGCACCTGAACCTGTTTCATCCCCACTCGCTCAGGACGCTCGCCGAGCGGTGCGGGTTTGCGGAGGTTGCGGTGACGACGCCGGGCGAGCTCGACGTGGATCTGGTCCGCGACGCGGTCGCCGACCGGCGCATCGACGCTGAGGCCCTGGGCCCGTTCCTTGCCGCGGTGATCCGCGACGGCGACGACGCGGAGCGCGCTACGCTCCAGTCGTTCGTGCGCGACGCGGGCTACTCGTCCAACATGATGATGATCGCACGGCGGCCGCAGTGATCGCGGTCTTCCTGACCGGCAAACTGATCTCCACCGACACGATCCTGCCGGTGATGATGGCGGTGAAGCGGCTCGCGCCGCGCCAGCGGATCGTGTTCTACCTCGCCAGCCGGCGCGCGC
>DASWHU010000133.1:0-30572 GCA_036398035.1 Alphaproteobacteria bacterium
GCCGCCTGGCGCTCGAGCAGCTCCGCGAACTCGTACTTGGTCGACAGCCGCTCGCCGGTCGCGATCGGGATGGTGGTCGCGCGCGCGACCCGCGCCATCTCGGCCATGTTCTCGGGCGGCACCGGCTCCTCGAGCCACAGCGGATCGTACGGCTCGAGCCGCTTGGCGAGCCGGATCGCGCTCGAGGTGGTCATCTGGCCGTGAGTGCCGACCAGCAGGTCGCAGGCGCCGCCGACCGCCTCGCGCAGGTTGCGGGTGACCAGCGCGGCGTTGTCGAGCGACTCGAGCGAGAGCTGGCGCGGGTCGAACGCCGACATCGGCATCACCGGGTCGAACTTCACCGCGGTGAAGCCCTGGGCGAGGTAGGCGGCGGCGCGCGCCG
Organism: Alphaproteobacteria bacterium; assembly: GCA_036398035.1. Classification (GTDB taxonomy): domain Bacteria; phylum Pseudomonadota; class Alphaproteobacteria; order UBA7887; family UBA7887; genus DASWHU01. Next base: position 383 of record DASWHU010000133.1, read on the forward strand.
GCGCGCGCTCGGCGTCGCCGAACGCGTTGGCGATGTCGAGCGCGTCCTCGGCTCCCTCAAGCTCCTCGGGCGAGGGATACAGATAGGTGTAGGAGCGGATGCGCTCGTTCACCAGGCCGCCGATGAGGTTGTAGACCGGCTGGTCGAGCGCCTTGCCGATGATGTCCCAGCACGCCATCTCGATGCCGCTCAACACCCCCATCAGCGCGTGGTCGGGGTGCTGGGTGAAGCCGCGCGAGTAGACGATCCGCCACAGCCGCTCGATCGCGAACGGGTCGGTGCCGGCGACGTGGCGCGCGACCACGTCCTCGATCATCCGCGCCACCAGGTGCGGGTCGAACGGCACGCCGTAGGCCTCGCCGAAGCCGTCGATGCCGCCATCGGTGGTGAGCTTGAGGAACACCCAGCACGGGCCGCCGCGGTGCGGCGGCGGGTTGCCCACGACATAGGTCTTCAGGTCCTTGATCTGCATCGTCCCTCGCCGCTCAATGGGGGTTGTCGGGCAGTTACGCGCGCGGCCGCCCGACCAGGGTGGCGCCGCCGTCGACCACCAGGGTCTGGCCGGTGATGAAGCGCGCACGCGCGCTGGCCAGGAACACGACCGCATTGCCCACGTCCCAGCCGCTGCCCTCGACCTCCATCGGCGCGGCCATGCGCCGGCGCTCGCGCGATTCCGCACTCATCCCCCCGGCGTAAACCATCGGCGTGTACACCGGGCCGGGCGCGACGCAGTTGACCCGGATGCCGTCGCCGGCGTGGTCGACCGCCATCGCCCGGGTCAGCGCGATCACCGCGCCCTTGGACGTCGAGTAGGCGGTGAGCCCGCGCGGGCGCAGCGCCGAGATCGACGAGATGTTGACGATCGCGCCGCCGCCGGCGGCGATCATCGCCGGGATCGCGTGCTTGCAGGCGAGGAACATGGCGGTGACGTTGACCCGCATCAGCCTCTCCCAGCGCGCCTCGGTCTCCTCGACCACGGTCGCCTGGCCGGCGATGCCGACATTGTTGTCGAGGATGTCGAGCCGGCCGAAGCGCTCCAGCGCATGCGCGACCATGCGCGCGCAGTCGTCCTCTTTGGTGACGTCGGCGGCGAACGCCTCGGCGGTGCCGCCGAAGGAGTCGATCATCGCCACCGTGCGCTCGGCGAGGTCGCGCTTAAGGTCGACCACCAGCACGCGGGCGCCGGCGCGGGCGAACAGGATCGCCGCCGCCCGGCCGTTGCCGATGCCCTCGCCCTCGGCGCCGCCGCCGGCGACGATGGCGACCTTGCCGTCGAGGCCGGGATCGTCGGGGACCTCGATCATAGCGGCGTCTCGGGCTTGAACCGCGGCGCCCGCTTGGCGCGGAGCGAGGCGACGCCTTCGCGCACGTCCGGCCCGGTGAAGCCGAGCGATTCGAGCGCGAGCGAGGCGTCGAACGCGGGCCCGGCGGCGCGCAGCCAGTTGTTCAGCGCGTACTTGGTCCAGCGCAGCGCGGTCGGCGCGCCGGCGGCGAGGCGCGAGGCGACGTCGAGCGCGGTCGCATCGAGCGCCGCGCGGTCGACCGCGAGCGAGACCAGGCCGATGCGCTCCGCCTCCTCGCCCGACAACGGCTCGCACAGCAGCAGGTAGTACTTGGCCTTGGCCATGCCGCACAAGAGCGGCCAGATGATCGCGGCGTGGTCGCCGGCGGCGACGCCGAGCCGGGTGTGGCCGTCGATGATGCGCGCGTCGCGCGCGGCGATCGAGATGTCGGCGAGCAGCCCGGCGGCGAGCCCCGCGCCGACCGCCGCGCCGTGCATCGCCGAGACGATCGGCTTCGAGCAGTTGATGACGTTGTAGACCAGGTCGCGCGCCTCCTTCCAGACGCGCACGCGGGTGTCGTAGTCCTCGGCGATGCGCTCGATCAGGGCGAAGTCGCCGCCGGCCGAGAAGCCCTGGCCGGCGCCCCTGAGGATCACCGCCGAGACCTCGGGATCGGCATCGATCGCCCGCCACAGCTCGGCAAGCTGGGCGTGGGCGCGCGCGTCGACCGACGACAGCCGCTCGCCGCCGCCCATGGTCACGCGCAGCACGCGCGCCGCGGGCCGGTCGAAGGTGAGCGTGTCGAACGCGCCGTAGCGATCCGCGGGCGCGTGCTCGGGACCGTTCTCGGTCGGCATGAGTGCCCCCCCTGGCTGATGGTCCGAGGCAACGCTCCGATGCGGACGCGCCCGTGTCAACCGCCGGCGTTCGGCGCAGGCGACGCTAGACCAGGTCCTTCGGCACCACCAGCTCGACCGCGCGCACAGCCTCGGGGCGAAGCTCGCGCCAGCGCGTCAGCTCGAGGCTGAAGCGGACCAGCGCGCAGGTCGGGAACTTGTCCGTGATGCGCGCCGCGCGGCCGGGATCGGCGAGGCGCGCGAGCCCCGCGGCGAAGGCTTGCAGGCCCGGATTGTGGCCGACCACCAGCACCTCGCGCCAGCCGCCGCCGACGCGCCGCAGGCGGGCGCCGATCGCCTCGGCGGGGGCGAGGTAGAGCGCGCGCTCGAAGCGGATCTCGGGGCGGGCGTCGAGCCGGGCGAGGACCGCATCGAGCGTCTCGCGCGCGCGCTTGGCGGTCGAGCACAGCACCAGGTCGGGAACCAGCCCGCTCTGCGCGATGTAGGTGCCGACCACCGCCGCCGCCCGCTGGCCGCGCTCGTCCAGCGGCCGCTCGTGGTCGCGCTCAGGCCCGAGCTGCCACGACGACTTGGCATGACGCAGGAGAGCGAGATGCCTGTCGGTCACCGGCACGCCTCCGTCCTCCGCGCCGGCCCGGTCAAGGGCCATGCCCGGATGCGCGCGCGGCAGGCGCGGGCAAAGCCCCCGCCTGCCGCGGTAACGCGCCGGTGCCGCGCTGCGGCGGCCGCGACGGTGTCAGCCTACGCAGCCTCGGAGTCGGCCTCCAGGTTGCGCACGACCCTGCCGATCAGCGCATCCAACCGCACCCGTTCGGCCCTGGTCATCCCGCTGAGTGCAATCCGGTCGACCTGGCCCGACAACGATCCGAGCTGGCCCTTGAGCGCCCGGCCCTTGGGCGTGAGCTGGATGTGGATCTGGCGCCGGTCGGCGTCACTGCGCTTCCGGTTGACCAGCTTCTCACGCTCCATCCGGTCGAGGGTGCGGACCATGGTCGGCGCCTCGATGCGGACCCGGTTGCTGAGCTCTTTCTGGGTCAGCCCGTCCTCTTCCCACAACTGGAGCAGGACCGGATATTGGCCATAGCCGATGCCCTTTGGTCCAAGCCGCTGCGATAGCGACCGGACCAGCAGCCGCGAGACAAGCGTCATCAGGTGGGTCGTCATGCCCCCGAGCTTGGCTGGAGCCGCCTTCCGCGCCGGCGATCTGGCGCGGGCCAAAACTCGCTTGGCTGGGGCTCCTTTCGCGGAAGATCGCTTGGCAGACCTCCGCTTGGCCGTGGTTCGCTTGCCCGCCGACCGCCTGGCCGTGCCGCGCCGCGCGGTCGTCCGCTTGGCGGTCGTGCGCTTGGCGGTCGCGCGTTTGGCCGCGGCCCGCTTCGGCGCCGCCCGCCTCGTCGCGGTGCGCTTGGCGGTGGTGCGCTTGGTCGCGGCCCGCTTCGGCGCCGCCCGCTTCGCGGTCGTCCGCTTGGTCGCGGCTCGCTTCGGCGCGGCGCGCTTCGCGGTCTTCCGCTTCGGCGCCGCCTTGGCGCGCTTGGCGGTGGTCTTGGCGCCCGCCTTCTTGGGTGCCGCGCGTCGGGTGGCCTTCCTCGCGGTGGTCTTGGCGCGGGCTCCGGCCGAACGAGTCGACTTCGCCCGGGTCGTTCCGGCCTTCGCTGCCTTGGTCCGAGTGGTCCTGGTCTTCGCGGTCTTGGCCTTCGGGGCCGCTGCCTTCCTCTTGGCTGCCATGGAAATCAATTCCCCTTCGCGATTGGATGGTATGCCGACGCCGCCGAGCTTCAGGCTCTAGCGCGCCGTGCACCTTGCCGAGGCGACCGATATCGCGCTCGTCATGACCATGGCATATAGCTCGCAAAGCGCGAATCGTCCACCCCTGTTTGCGCGCCGGCGGTCGAATAGCACGGGCGCGGTTAGTCCGCCACCCGCTGCCGGGGGTTCGATCGGCCACCCGGACTGCGAGCCGCCTAATGCTTGGCCGGTCCGGAATCGAAACCATCCGGGCTCGCAGTCGAGTACGAATATAGGTGGGGGCAGACGATTAGCGCGCTCGGTACCGGATCCCGCGATCGCGCGCGGCGACGCGAAACGTCGAGGTCACGCCAGCCAGCGCTTGCGCCGGCGGTAGTGCTTGACGTCGCGATAGCTCTTGCGGCCGCTCTCGCTGAGGCCGAGATAGAATTCCTTAACGTCCTCGTTCTCGCGCAGCACCGCGGCGTCGCCGTCGAGAACCACGCGGCCGTTCTCCAGGATGTAGCCGAAGTCGGCGTAGCGCAGCGCGATGGTCGCGTTCTGCTCGGCCAGCAGGAAGCTCACGCCCTCGTCCCGATTCAGCCGGCGCACAATCTCGAAGATCTCCTCGACCAGTTGCGGGGCGAGGCCCATCGACGGCTCGTCAAGCAGGATCAGGCGCGGGCGCGCCATCAGCGCGCGCCCGATCGCGGTCATCTGCTGCTCGCCGCCGGATATGTAGCCGGCAAGGCCGCTGCGGCGTTCCTTGAGCCGCGGGAAGTAGCTGTAGACGAGGTCGAGGTCGCGGCCGATGCGGTCCCTGCCGTCGCGCCGCGTATAGGCGCCGGTCAGCAGGTTCTCCTCCACGGTCAGATGCTGGAAGCAGCGGCGCCCCTCCATGACCTGGATCACGCCGCGGCGCACGAGCTCGTTCGCGGTCAGCCGGTCGACCCGCTCGCCGTCGAAGCTGATGCTGCCCTTGGTGACCTCGCCGCGCTCTGCCCGCAGCAGGTTCGAGATCGCCTTCAGGGTGGTCGACTTGCCGGCGCCGTTGGCGCCGAGCAGGGTGACCACGTCGCCCGCCGGCAGGCTGAGCGACACCCCCTTGAGCACCAGGATGACGTGGTCGTAGACGACCTCGATGCTGTTGACCGACAGCAGGGGCGGCTCAGCGCGATTGCTGGGCGCCCCTGCCGTCGCCGTCATCGCAACCGCCGGGCCGGCGCGGCGGTCAGCGCACCTCTGCCTGCGTCTGCTGGCACTCGCGCAGGCTGATGCCCTTCTCCTTGGCGTACTGAGCCGCGGAGTCCTCGACCATCGGGCGGACCAGCTCCTGGTCGGTCGGGATCCAGTCCGAGATCTGGACCCATTTGCCGTCCGTCCACTGCTGGAACTGCACCGCCGCGCCGCCTTCGTGGTCGGCGCAACTCAGCGCGAAGGGCGGGATCAGGCCGTCGGCGCCCAGCGCCTTGATGTGCTCCTTGTCGAGCGCCAGCCGATCGAGCGCCTGCTGGACCTCCTTGCCGGTGACCGGGCGGTGGCCGACCATGTCCATGGCGAGCCGCAGCGCCTCGGTCGACACGATCGCCCAGACGATCGCCCGATTGTAGTAGATCGAGCCGACCCGCTCGCGCGGCAGCTCGCCGTTGCCCTTGTCGTAGACGTATTTGAGGATGTCCTGGATCACCGGGAAGTCGGTGCCGGAGGGATGGAACCCGGCGGCGATGTAGCCCTCGGCGGCATCACCCGCGGGAACCGTGTCCTCCTCGGCGCCGGACCACCACACGCCGACCATGTGGTCGCGCGGGAAGCCGATGCGCTGGGCCTCCTTGAGCGCGGTCGGGTTCATCACCCCCCAGCCGCGCAGGATCACCCAGTCGGGCTTGTACTGGCGTGCGATCTGCAGCCAGATCGCCGACTGGTCGAGGCCGGGATGGGCAACCGGGTAGTGCCTGACCTCGAAGCCGTAGATCCCGGCCTGCTTGTCGAGGATCGGGATCGTCTCCTTGCCGTAGGCCGAGTCGTGATAGACGTTCGCGATCTTCTTGCCCTTGAGCTGGTCCATGCCCCCTTCCCGCATGCCGATGAACCGGATCTTGGCGGTGTTCTGCGACCAGTAGTTGGTCAGCATCGGGAACAGGTAGGGAAATACCCGGCCGTCGGAGGCGTCGGTGCGGCCGTAGCCGACCGACAGCACCGGAATCTCGTCCTTCCAGGCGCGCTCGAACACCGCATAGGTGCCGCCGGTGCTCATCGGGTGGAAGAACGGCATGCCGGCGCCGCGGTTCTTCATCCGCTCATAGCACTCGACGATGCGGTCGTTCTGATACTGGGTCTCGCACTTCTCCCAGAACAGCTTGACCCCGTAGATGCCGCCGTCGCGCTCATTCAGCATCTTGAGATAGTCGATCATGCCGCCGCCGAAGGCCGAGCCGCCGGCCGCGTAGGGCCCGGTCCAATAGGCGTTGACCGGATAGAACTGCATGTCGCTCTCGTCCTGGGCGAAGGCTGCGGACCCGAACGAAAGCACCATCGCCGCCGCTGCCAGCGCCGATGCGTTGCTACGAAAGCCCATGTGTTGGTTCTCCCTGCATGGCAGACCCATCTTCGGTTGTGGTCTGCGCGGTCTTTGCAATGATAGCATGGCCGGCGGGGCGTTCAAACCACCCCAGCCCGCCTAGTAGGGGAACGGCCACAGCCTGAGCTTTTCCTTGGCGATCGACCACAGCCTGGCGAGCCCGGCCGGCTCGACGATCAGGAACAACACGATCAGGCTGCCGAACACGATCAGCTCGAGGTTCGACAGCACCTCGGCCGGCATCACCGAGCCGAGCTGGCCGGCGATGTTGGTGATCAGTATCGGCAGCATGACGATGAACGCCGCGCCGAAGAACGAGCCCATGACGCTGCCGAGGCCGCCGATGATGACCATGAACAGCACCTGGAAGGCGCGATTGATCTCGAACCCCTGGGGCTCGACCGTGCCCAGATAGAGGAACACGTACATGGCGCCGGCGACGCCGCAGTAGAACGAGCTGACCGCGAACGCGAGCAGCTTGGTGCGCAGCAGGCGGATGCCGATCACCTGCGCCGCCACGTCCATGTCGCGCACCGCCATCCAGGCGCGCCCGATCGCGCTGCGCACCAGGTTCTTCATCACCAGCGCCAGCCCGATGACGATCAGCACCGTGACCAGGTAGCGGGATTGGGCGCTCTCGATCGGGAACCCCAAGAGCGTGATCGCCGGCGCCGAGATCACCCCCGACGCCGAGTAATTGCTGAACCAACCGAAATGGGTGATCGTCCATTCGATGAAGAAATGGGCGCCGAGCGTGGTCACGGCCAGGTAGAAGCCTTTGATGCGCAGGCTGGGCAGGCCGAAGAACACGCCCACCAGCGCCGTGATCAGGCCGGCGACGAAGAAGGTCGCCAGGAACGGGAGTGCCGGAAACGCGGTCGCGAGCTTGTAGGCCGAGAACGCGCCCACCGCCATGAAGCCCGCCGTGCCGAGCGAGATCTGGCCGCAATAGCCGAGCAGGATGTTGAGCCCCATCGCCGCGACCGACAGGATCAGGAACGGCAGCAGCACCGAGTGCAGCAGGTACTCCGAGGCGAGCAGCGGCACCGCGACCACGGCGGCGGCGAGGATGCCGAGCACGAACCACAGGTCCTGCCGGATCGGGAAGATCGCCTGGTCGGCGGCGTAGCTGGTTTTGAACTGGCCCGCCTGACGGTAGATCACGGCCTAGACCCTCTCGATGATCTTCTCGCCGAACAGGCCCTGCGGGCGGAACAACAGGAACACGGTCGCCAGCACGTAGGGGAACCAGTTCTCGAGCGCGCCGCCGAAATAGGGGCCGATGAACACCTCGGCGAGCTTCTCGCTGGCGCCGACGATCAGGCCGCCGACGATGGCGCCCGCGATCGAGTCGAAGCCGCCGATGATCAGCACCGGCAGCGCCTTGAGCGCGAGCAGCGACAGGCTGAACTGCACGCCGAGCTTGGCGCCCCACAGCATGCCCGCGATCAGCGCGATGATCCCCGCCACCGCCCAGGTGATCGCCCAGATGTGCTGCAGCGGGATGCCCACCGACATCGCCGCCTGATGGTCGTCGGAGACCGCCCTGAGCGCGCGCCCGGTGCGGGTCTTGGAGAAGAACAGGCTCAGGCCCAGCACCAGCACGCCGGCGATCCCGGCGGCGACCAGCTCGAACACGCTCAGATAGATGCCGGTGGCCTCGCCGAACTCCTGCCAGGGCACGTCGGGAATGCCGAGATCGAGGGCGTGCACCTCCGCCCCCCAGAGCGACTGGGCGAAGCCCTCGGTGAAGAAGTTGAGGCCGATGGTGGCCATGAACAGGATGATCAGCGGCTGGTTGACGAGCGGCCTGAGCACGAACCGCTCGACCGCCACCCCGTACACGACCATGACCGCGAGCGCGATCACCACGCAGACGCCGAAATACCAGAGGTCGCCGCTGGCGCCGAACAGGCCCATCTCGAGGAAGCTGACGAAGGTCAGTGCCGCGAACAGGACGAACGCGCCCTGGGCGAAGTTGAACACGCCGGAGGCCTTGTAGATCAGCGCGAAGCCGAGCGCGACCAGCGAGTACATGATCCCCGACAACAGCCCTCTGACCAGGACCTCGACGGCGAACAACGGATCGGAGAAGGCGACGTCCAGCATGTCTCTGTCTCCCGCCGCCGACCCGCGCCCGCGCGCCTAATGGCTGACGCCGAGATAGGCGTCGATGACGCTCTGGTCGCGGCGCACCTCGTCCGGCGTGCCCTCGGCGATCTTGCGCCCGTAGTCGAGCACCACGACCCGGTCGGAGATGTCCATCACCACGCCCATGTCGTGCTCGATCAGGACGATGGTGGTGCCGAACTCGTCGTTGACGTCGAGGATGAAGCGCGACATGTCCTCCTTCTCCTCGACGCTCATGCCCGCCATCGGCTCGTCCAGCAGCAGCAGGCGCGGCTCGGCGGCGAGCGCGCGCCCGAGCTCGACCCGCTTCTGCAGGCCGTAGGGCAGGCGCCCGACCGGGGTCCTGCGGATGCTCTGAATCTCGAGGAAGTCGATGATCCGCTCCACCGCCCGCCGGTGCTCGAGCTCCTGCTTGCGGTACGGTCCCCAGTACAGCGCCTGGAGCAGGATGTTGCCGCCGGCGCGCGTGTTGCGCCCGGTCATGATGTTGTCGAGCGTGGTCATGCCCTTGAACAGGGCGACGTTCTGGAACGTGCGGGCGATGCCCTGGCGGGCGATCTCGGCCGGGCTGGCGCCGCGCCGCTTGGCGCCGTCGAAGATGATCGACCCTTGCTGCGGGTGATAGACGCCGTTGATGCAGTTGAGCAGCGAGGTCTTGCCGGCGCCGTTGGGGCCGATGATCGCCAGGATCTCGTGGCTGCGGATGTCGACCGAGACGCCGGCGAGCGCGACCACCGCGCCGAACCGGATCGAGATGTCGCGCGCGCTCAGCAGCACGTCGCCGATCTCCCTGCCGTCGGCCGACAATCAGCTCGCCTTGGCCAGCTGCGCCACCGGCTCGAGGTCGCGGATGCCGAGCATCGCGGTGATGGTGCCCTCGCGGCCGTTCTCGAACGTCACCCGGGCCTCGACCTGCACCTCGCGGGCGCCGCCGTACAGCGCCTCGATCAGGTCGGCGTACTTCTCCCCGACATAGCCGCGGCGCACCTTGCGCGTGCGGGTCAGCTCGTTGTCGTCGGGGTCGAGCTGCTTGTGCAGGATCAGGAAGCGGCGGATCTGCGAGCCGACGAGCTTGGGGTCCGCCGCCAGCGCCGCATTCACCTTGCCGATCTCGCCCGCGATCAGGTCGTAGACCTCGGGGCGCGCGGCGAGGTCGGTATAGCTGGCATAGGCGAGGCCCCGCCGTTCGGCCCAGTTGCCGACCGACTCCAGGTCGATGTTGATGAACGCGGTGGCGAAGTCGCGGCCGTGGCCGTGGGCCACCGCCTCCAATATGAAGGGGCTGAACTTGAGCTTGTTCTCGAGAAATTTCGGCGCCAGCAGGGTGCCGTCGTTGAGCCTGCCCACGTCCTTGGCGCGGTCGATGATGCGCAGATGCCCGGCGTCGTCGATGTAGCCGGCGTCGCCGGACGAGATCCAGCCGTCCGCGGACTTGGTCTCGGCGGTCGCCTGCTCGTTCTTGTAGTAGCCGACGAAGGTGCCGGGGCCGCGGAACTGGACCTCGCCGGCCTCGCTGACCCTGAGCTCGACCCCGGGATACGGCGTGCCCACGGTGTCGGGGCTGACCTCGCCGTCGGGCTGGGCGCAGACCAGCGCGGTCGCCTCGGTCATGCCGTAGATCTGCTTGATGTTGATGCCGAGCGATCGGTAGAAGGCGAAGATCTCCGGCCCGATCGCCTCGCCCGCGGTATAGGCGACGCGGATGCGCGAGAAGCCGAGATTGTCCTTGAGCGGCCCGTACACCAAGAGCTCGCCGAGCCAGTAGAGGAGGCGGTCGCCGAGCGCCACCGGCTCGCCGTCAAGCAGGCGCGTGCCGACCCGCTCGGCGAGCTTTATGAAGAAGCGGAACAGGCGCCGCTTGATCGCCGCCGCGTCCTCGATCCGCACCATGACGCTGGTCAGGATGCTCTCCCAGATGCGCGGCGGGGCGAAGAAGTAGGTCGGCCCGATCTCGCGCAGGTCGGCGAGCACGGTGGCGCCGCTTTCGGGACAGTTGACGGTGAAGCCGGCGCACAGCGCCTGGCTGTAGGAGAACAGGTGGTCGCCGACCCAGGCCATGGGCAGATAGGCGAGCACCTCGTCGGCCTCGGTCAGCTTGTCATAGGCGATGCCGTTGTACGACGTGCGCTCGAGGTTGTCGTAGGTGAGCATCACGCCCTTCGGCTTGCCGGTGGTGCCGGAGGTGTAGAGCATGATCGCGAGGTCGCCGCCGCGGCCCTTGGCGACCTCGTCCATGAACAGGCCCGGACGCTCACGGTCGAGCCGCTCGCCCTGGCGCTGCACGTCCTGGTACGAGGCGAGCCCGGGCTCGTTGTAGTGGCGCATGCCGCGCGGGTCGTGAAAGACGATCAGCTCGAGCCGCTCCAGCCGGTCGCGGATCTGCAGCAGCTTGTCGACCTGCTCCTGGTCCTCGACCACGGCGAAGCGCACCTCGGCGTGGTCGAGGATGTAGTGCATCTCGGCGGCGATCGAGTCCTGATAGATCGGCACCGGCACCGCGCCGAGCGCCTGCGCGGCCGCGATCGCCAGGTACAGATAGGGCCGGTTGTCGCCGATGATCGCCACCCGGTCGCCGCGCTCGAGGCCGCGGGCGGCGAGGCCGAGGGCGAGGCTGCGGGTCTCCTTGAGCGCGTCGGCGAAGCTGAGCGCCTGCCAGATGCCGTAGTCCTTCTCGCGCAGGAACGCCTTGGGCGCGCGCACCTCGGCCTGGTGGATCAGGAGCTTGGGAAAGGTGTCGAGCGCCGCCATCGCGCCCTGGTGAACCGGCACATCCATCCCACTCGCCCCTCGCGCCGGCCCCCGACGGCCGGCAGCGGATGCTGTTTCCTCCACGTTTGCCCGACGCCGCCGCTTGGACGTGCCGCCGGGGCGCCGATTATCGGGACATCGGCCGCACGACTCAAGCCCCGGCGCCATGAAAGGGCCCCGGAACCGGCCGGATTGCTAGGTGAGCGCGATGGCGAGCACGTGGTCGCCGACCGTGAGCCGCATCACCGCCGCGGCGTTGGCCCGGTTCATCGCCACCTCGACCAGGCCGCACGAGTTCTCGTACCAGATCGCCTGGCCGAGGCCGACCTCGGCGAAGGTGCGCGCCCGCTGGACGCGCACGTCGCCGATCTTGAGGATCGCGTCGTCGGGGAGCGTGCTTGCCCGGATGCCGGTCATGGCGTTGCCGTAATGATCGAGGTAGATCACCTCGCCGAGGTCGTCGGGCCAGCCCATGCCGGCGGCGCCCTCGGCCGCGATCGGGCGCCCCGGCACGTCCTCGCCGCGCGCCAGCATCGCCGCCACCGGGGCGAACAGGTCGCGGCCGTGGAAGGTGCTCGACAGGCGCTCGGGCCGCCAGGTGATCTGCCACCAGGCGGCATCGCCGGCGTGCTTGGCGGCGACCGCGAACAGGCCGTTGTCGGGACCGACGTACCAGAACCTGCCGGCACGCACCACCACCGGGCGGCGGTCGGTGCGCCCGACCCCGGGGTCGACCACGCCGAGCACGACGCCGGCCGCGGGCAGCCGATCGGCCAGCGCCGCGAGCAGATAGGCCGAGGCCTTGTGCTCGAACACCGGCGCATCGTGGGCAAGGTCGATCACCGGCACACCCGGCGCCGCCGCCGCCAGCACCGCCTTGACCTGGCCGACATAAGGGCCGTTACCGCCGAAATCGGTGAACAGATAGATCATCGCCGCCATATTAACGCGCATTGCCGGCACGAGGTCACGAATGCCACACCGCTCTGCTCAACCCGGACCGCGCACAGCGCAAGCGGTCGAGCTCGTGGTCGCCGCGCTCGGTGCGCGCGGCGACGGCATCGCCACCCATGACGGCCGCCCGGTCTACGTCGCGGGCGCGCTGCCGGGCGAGCGGGTGCGTGCGCGGCTCGGCGCGGCGCGCGGTGACGGGCGCGCGGCGATGCTCGAGCGCGTGCTCGCGCCGGCCGCAGAGCGCGTGGCCCCTGCCTGCCGTCATTTCGGCACCTGCGGCGGCTGCGCGGTGCAGCATCTCGCGCGCGCCGCCGAGCTCCTCTGGAAGCGCGGCGTGATCGCGGACGCGTTGTCGAGGCGCGGCCTCGCCGATGCGCCGGTGGCGCCGGCGCGCGTGGTCGCTCCGGGCAAGCGGCGCCGGGCGACGTTCGTCGCGGCGCGCGCGGGCGCGCGCGTCACGCTCGGCTTTCACCAGCGTCGCAGCCACCGCCTGGTCGACATCGCCGAGTGCCCGGCGATCATGCCCGAGCTCGAGGCGCTGGCCGCACCCCTGCGCGACGGCCTCGCCGGCGTGCTCCGCGACCGCGAGCAAATCAAGCTTCACGCCCAGGCGACCGAGACCGGCATCGACCTGGTGATCGACGCCGCGCGCGCGCCGCAACTCGCCGAGCGCGAGGCGCTGGCGGGGCTCGCCGAGCGCCTCGACCTCGCCCGCCTGACCTGGCGCGCCGACGGCGAGCTCGAGCCGATCGCCTGGCGCCGGCCGGCGCGGGTGAGCTTCGCCGGCATCGCGGTCGAGCCGCCGCCGGGCGCGTTCCTGCAGCCGAGTGCGGACGGTGAGGCGGCGATCCGCGCTGCCGTGCTGGCCGCGATGGGCCCCGCGCGCACCGTCGCCGACCTGTTCGCGGGCGTCGGCACGCTCGCCCTGCCGCTCGCCGCGCAGGCGACGGTGGCCGCGGTCCACGCGGTCGACATCGCCGGCGACCATCTGGACGCGCTCGCCAAGGCGGCGCGGGCGCTCGACCGGGCGCGGATCGGCGTCGAGCAACGCGACCTGTTCGCGGCACCGCTCGCCGGGCCCGAGCTCGACCGGTTCGATGCAGTGGTGTTCGACCCGCCGCGCGCCGGCGCGCGCGCCCAGGCCGCGGCGCTCGCGGCAAGCGCAGTGCCGGCAGTGGTCGCGGTGAGCTGCGATCCGGCGACCTTCGCCCGCGACGCGCGGCTCCTGGTCGACGGCGGCTATCGCCTCGAGCTCGTCACTCCGATCGACCAGTTTCCGTGGTCGGCGGAGGTGGAGCTGGTGGCCGCGTTTCGCCGCCCGGGCTCCGGCGCGGGCGCGCGAACTCGAACGCGGTCGCGGCGACCGCCGCCAGCAGGGTGACCAGCAGGCCCGCCCACATCCAGCTCATCATCGGATAGATCTTGAGCACCACCGGCACCCGCGACGGCAGCCTGAGCTCGGCGAGCTCGCTCCCCGCCGCCTCGGCGCGGTACTGGATCGCGGGCAGCCACACCTGGACGTCGCGCCACAGGCCGCGGTGGATGAACGGGTGGACCATCTGGGTCGCGCCGCTGACCGTGCGCGCGTAGCGGTAGTCGACGATCTCGCACATCAAGCGCACCGGGCCGAGGCCGCCCTCGGCCTCGGGGCGCTGGTCGCGATAGACGGCGCTGCCGGTCTCGTTCTGAAGCGCGACGCCGTCGCGCACCAGCGACCAGCGCACGTCGGCGACCGCGTGGAAGCCCTCGCCGCCCTGGGCGGCGCGCACGCCGTCGCGCACGAACGCCTCGTGGTCGACCGCGACCGTCACCTCGTAGCCCCACGGAAAGCGGATCGCGCGCTCGAAGTCCTCGGGATAGGACAGGTTGCGCCAGCTGTAGAGGTCGAACACCGAGGCGACGATCGCGGCCATCAGCGCCACCGCTATGCCCCCATGCACCGCGCCGACCGGCAGGCAGTAGGCCGAGGCCGCGCGCCGTCCCGGGTGGCGCAGCACCGCGACCACGCCCCAGGCGAGCGCGGCGACGCCGAAATAGGTCATCGCCACCGCCAGCGCGTCGAGCCACGGGAAGATCGCTGCGGTGTTGGCCGAGGTCATGCCCTTGCCGGTAAAGTTGCTCGCCATCGGTTGCCACAGCAACGGTACGAGCACGCACGCGACTGCGACCGCGGCGGTCACCGCCCAGCACCAGGCGCGGCGGCGCAGCGGCAGGAAGTTGTGGCCGCCGGCGAGCCCGACGACGATCCCGACCGGGGCGAGCAGGGCGTTGATCCGGTAGCGGTCGACATCCCACTGGTTGAACAGCTCGCGCAGCCGCGCCGCCTCGGCCGACGACGTCCAGCGCGCCAGGAACTCGAAGAACGGCTTGAACTTCTCCGGCCGCGCGAGGCCGAGCGCGTCCGATATATAGGCCTCGGCAACCACCGCGCCCGCAGACAGCGCGCAGGCGAGCAAGGTGATCGTGGCGATCAGGATCAGGAGCGAGGACTCGTTCCGCGCCGGCCGACGCGTGCGCAGGCGGACCGAGGCCGCGAACGCGACCGCGGCGGACGCCGCGAGCGCGAGTGCGAGGACCAGCAGCCACGGGAACGAGGTCTCGCCGACATAGCGGTGCGAGGAGGCGAGCGCCGGATGGCGCGTGACCACCAGCGACAGCAGCGCCGCGACCGCGGTGGCGAGGCCGAGCGCGGGGTGGAGTCGGGCGTAGGCGCCCTCCTGGCGGTAGCGGCGGAGCGTATGCAGGTGCGCGCCGGCCAGCGCCCACACCGCGAACACGCTGGTCTGGACCGGGTCCCAGTGCCAGAACTGGCCGAAGGTGAAGTCCTCGTACGCCCACCACATGCCGGACACCAGCCCCGCCGACAGCACCAGCCAGCCGGTGCGCACCCAGCGCGCGGCGATCACGCCCCAGTCGCCGCCGCCGGTGGCCAGAGCCTGCAGCGCGGCGCCCGCAGTGGGCACGAACAGGCCGTAGGCGGCGAGCACGAACGGCGGATGCAGCAGCATCCACACCCGCACCAGATGCGCGTTCATGCCCCGCCCGTATTCGGTGTCCGGAGTCATCACCTCGGGCGGCAGCGCCGCGAACGGCGTCCACAGCCCGGCGCCGACGCCGATCGCGGCGACGAGAAGAAGCGCGCCCGGGCCGGCCCAGCCGCGATAGGCGGCGAGCCGCACCGCGGCCAGCGAGGTCACCGCCATCAACATCAGCAGCGTGCCCTCGTCGCCTCCCCACAGGTTGGCGAGCTTGTAGATGTCGGGCAGCGCCGCGTTGGAGTACAACCAGACATAGCGATAGGCGAACTGGTCGAGGACCAGCAGCAGCGCGAGGTCGAGCACGGCGGCGGCGACCAGCATCGCGGCAAGGCGCGCCAGCGCGCGCTGTGCCGCCGGCCGGGCAATGCCGGCGAGCGCGAGCGCGACCGCGCCCCACACCGCCGCCTGGGCGGCGAGCGGCCCGGCCGCGAACAGCGCCGGCGCGATCGGCACCGCCGCCGGCCACCAGGCGCGGCTCAGGCGGTCAAGCGTTTCGGGCATCGTGCCGGGCCTTGCGCTCGGCGCCGTGATAGACCGCGGCCGCGGCCAGGACCGCGCGCGCCGCCTCTGCCCCTCGGGCGCCGGTTTCCGCGAACCGCGCCGCGACCAGGCCGCTCGCATGGGCGACCGCGACCGAGGCGCCGGCGATGCGGCCCGCGCCGGGCGCGCCAGCTTGAACCTGGACACACGCCCCGAAGTCGGCCTGGGCGGTGGCGAGGTGCGAGACCTCGGCGAATCCGCAGCGGGCATCGCCCGTGACCCGGATCACCCCGGCATAGGACGACGGGAACACCGGCGCGCCGCGCGCCGGCGCCGCCGCGATCAGCGCGCAGCCTGCGGCGAGCGCGCGTGCGCACGCCGCGCGCAGCGGGGCGCGGTCCTCATGCAAGCCGAAGCTCAGGTTGACCACCGCCGCGCCTTGCTCCGCAAGCCACGCCACCGCCGCCGCCGCGACCGCCGCCGAGGTGGCGCCGCGCGCGCCGAAGATCTGGGCGTTGACGATGCGCGCCGCCGGCGCGTGCGCGAGCACGATGCGCGCCAGCGCGCTGCCGTGGCCGACCGGGTCGGGCATCGGCGCGGCGGTCTGCGCCTGCTCGCCTTCGCCCGCCGTGAAGCCGCGCGCCGCGACCACGCGCGCGAGAAGCTCGTCGTCGACGCCGCTGTCGGCGAGCCCGACCAGCACCTGCCTGCGCGAAGCCGAAGCGGCTTCGCTTCGGCGAAGGCGGGCGGGCTCAGCCATGGCCCGGCGCCGGCGCGCGCGCCGGGCGCGCGTCGCGGAACCGTCCGCCCGCCGCCTCGACCACCCGGTCGGCGCCGGCCAGGGTCTCGGCGCGGTGGCTGATGACGATGCGCGTGCGCCCGGCGAACAGCGCGTCGACCGCGGCGATCAGCCGTGCCTCGGTGGCAAGGTCGACCGCCGAGGTCGCCTCGTCGAGCACCAGCACCAGCGGGTCCTGGAGCAGCGCGCGCGCGATCGCGAGCCGCTGGCGCTGGCCGCCCGACAGCCGCGCGCCGCGCTCGCCGATCATGGTGTCGGCGCCGGCGGGCAGCTCGCCGACGAACTGGTCGAGCTGGGCGCGGCGGAGCGCCGTGCGCACCTCGTCCTCGGTCGCCGCAGGTGCCGCATAGCGGACGTTGTCGGCGATGGTGCCGCGGAACAGCACCACGTCCTGGGCGACCACGGCGATGCGCCGGCGCAGCTCGGCGAGGTCGAGAGCGCGCAGGTCGATCCCGTCGAGGGTGATGCGGCCAAGGTCGGGGTCGAAATGGCGCTGGAGCAGGTCGATCAAGGTGGTCTTGCCAGCGCCGGACGGGCCGAGCACGCCGAGCTTGGTGCCGGCGGGAATGTCGAGGCTGGCGTGCTCGAGCACCGCATGATCGGTGCCCGGATAGGCGAACGACACAGAGTCGATGCGGATCGCGCCGGCGGCGGTCGCGGGCAGCGCCGCGGGCGAAGGCGGCGAGACCACCAGCGGCGCGGTGTCGGTGAGCGCGCGCACGCGCGCGAGCGAGACCCGCGCGCGCATCATGCCGACATAGATGCCGAGCAGGCTGTGCACCGGCCCGGTGGCGAAGCCGAGATAGGTGTTGAACGCGATCAGGGTGCCGAGGGTGAGATCGCCGGCGACGATCAGGTAGCCGCCGGCGAGGAACACGCCGGCGCGGCTCGCCGAGGTCAGCAGGTTGGGCACCGCCGCGGTCAGGAACTCGGCCAACTGCAGGCGCAAGAGGTCGCCGAGATAGCGCCGGTTCAGCCCTTCGAGCCGCGCCGCCTCGCGCGCCTCGGCGCCGACCGACTGCACGAACTTGGTCGCCGGCAAGGTCTCGACCAGGAATGCCGACAGGTCGCTGGCGCGCGCGCGCGTCGCCCGGGCGCGCGACTCGACCCGCGGGCGCATCACGCGCAGATAGGCATACTCCGCCGGCAGCAGCACCAAGGCGACCAGCGACAGCTGCCAGCTCAGCCACAGCATCAGCGCCAAGGCCGCCGCGAGCGCGAAGGCGCCGTTGATGCCGGCGAGCAGCGAGTCGACGCAGAAGCGCTGGACCTGGGCGACGTCGCCGTCGAGGCGCTGGAGCACGTCGCCGGTGCGCAGCCGCGCGAAGAACGCGGGCGAGAGCGTCTGCAGGTGGCGGAACACCGCCTCGCGCATGGCGAACAGGATGCGGCCAGAGACCTTGACGTGCAGATAGCGGTTCAGCCCGCCGAAGCCGAGATTGCCGAGCCCCAGGCCGAGCATCAGCGCGGTCAGCCAGGCGAGGCGGGCGAGGTCGCCGGCGAGCACGCCGTCGTCGATCATCAGCTTCATGATGTAGGGCTGGGCGGAGGTCACCGCGGTGGTCGCGACCGCGAGCGCGAGCACCAGCGCAAGCCCGCGCGCATGCGGGCGGAGGAACGACACCGCCCAGGCGAGCGTGCGCCGGTCGTCCGCCGCCGTGGTCGCGTCCGCGCCGATGTCCTCGCTCACCCGTCTCGCACCCGCCAACCGGACCGTCGAGCCTAGCCTAGCTGCCTGCCATGGCGGCAAAAAAAGGGGCCGGCAACGCGCCGGCCCCGCATCCTGTCGAGCCCGGAGGGGCGGCTAGCGCTGGATCACGCGGATGCCGGCCACGCCCTGGTCGCCGCCGGGAAGCATCACCTTCGCCAGCTGCTTGAGCGTGTCGGTGGAGTAGATGGCGACGTCGTTGAACGTGCCGCCGATATAGAGCTCGTCGCCCTCGGCCGAGATTGCCGCCGCGTAGTAGGTGTGGTCGAGGTCGACCCGGTCGACCAGCTTGCCGGTGTCGAGGTCGTACTTCGACAGCGTGGTGTAGACCGCGTAGATCTCGCTCGGCTTCTTCGGATGGGTGACCATCGAGAAGATCAGCACGTCGAACGAGGTGATGTCGCGTTGCGCCCACTCGTTGGTGCGCAGGTCCACGGTGGTGATGCCGAGCACGAAGTCCGAGAGCTGGTCGAAGTCGCCCGCGTCGCGCGCCTCGCGGCTGGCGAACACCGGCGCGACGTAAGGGAAGATCATGACGTCGATGTTGTCGTAGAGCGGCCAGAACGACAGCCCGTCGGGGTCGCCGTAGGTCGGCTTGTCCTCCTCCCAGCTATTGAGCCGGATCTCCTGCAGGATCTTGCCGGTGGCGATGTCGAACTGGCGCACCTCGTGGCCGTAGCTCCACAGCGTCTTGCCGTCGTGCGAGGGCGCCATGATCGTCTGCCCGCGCGGCACGTCGAACGAGCGCGCCGGCTTGGCGTCGAGCCCGGCATCGGTGTTGTAGACCAGGAACCGGTGCATCGGCCGGATCTGGTAGCGGTCGGCGAGCAGCTCGGTCTCGGCGACCTGGACGAACAGCTCCTTGCCGTCGAGGCCGACCGCGACCCCGGCCATGCTCCGCGCGCGCACCGTGCCCTGGCTGAGCACGGCGTGGAAGAACACCTCGCACGAGTCGATGTTGACGCCGACCACCTCGCCCCAGCCGTTGGTCTCGACGAACGCCACCGCGGGGTCGACCGGCGAGGTGGCGATCGCCACCGGCGAGCCGCGCCCGGGCAGGGTGCAGCTGTTGACCACCTTGCGCGCGTCGGCGTCGATGACGTGCAGGTTGTTCGGCTTGTTGACGGCGATGACGTACTCCTTGGCGAGCGCGCCGGTGGCGGCGAGCGCCGCCAGGCCCGCGCCCGCCAGCAGCGCGATGCTGGCGGCCCTGAGCAGCCTGTTCATTGTCGTGCCCTCCCTTTCACGCTGCCCGAGCGACGGCTCAGACGGTGCCGTCCTCGCTCGGGAACACCGACTCGAGCACCCGCCAGTCCTTGGCGCTCGGCGCGTTGGCGTTCCAGTCGGGATAGGTGTTGATGGTGTCCGGAACCTGCGCCGGCCACCAGCACGGGTCCGAGCAGCCGTAGAGATCCGCCTCCATCGGCTGGCACAGGCCGGCCACGCCGCCGAACGGGTCGACCTCCCAGCCGGGGTCGAGGGTCGAGGAGCAGCCGGCGACCACGGTCTGCATCATCCGAACCTCGTCCGCCTTGCCCTGCTCGAGTGCCGACTCGAGCAGCTTCGCCTTGCGGTTGAACGACTTGAGGTGCTTCATTTGTAGGCCCTCCGCGGCTCGACATAGGTTGCGAAGAACGCCGGGTTGCGTTCCATGATCCGGGTGTAGACCCCGATGCCGAAGTCGACCCAGTCGCGCATCAGGTCGCAGTAGTGATAGGTCGGGTGGATCGGGTCGTTGTAGCGGGCGTAGGACTCGTGATAGCAGCCGCCCGAGCACAGGTTGCGGATGCGGCAGGTGTTGCAGGCGGTCTCGGAGCGGTCGAGGCGCGATTCGAGGAAGCGCCCGAGCGCCGGCTTGTCGATGCCGTGATCGACGTCGCCGAAGGTGTCCAGGCCCGAGCCGGTGAAGCGGTGGCACAGGTTGAGCCCGCCGCCGGTGTCGACCGCCAGCAGCCCGAGCCCGGCGCCACAGGGCAGCGCCTTGCTCATGCCCTCGGACAGATCCGTCATCAGCTGGTGCATGTTGCTGAAGCCGATGTTGCGATGCGCGAACGCCGCCTCCAGGTAGATGCCGCCCAAGGTCTTCATGTTGGCGAACAGCTCGGCAAGCTCGTCGCCGTTGAGCGCGAATATGGCGTGCTCGCCCGACGTCACCGGCGCGAAGCCGACCTCGTGAAAGCCGATGTCGTTGACCAGGTGGTCCCAGATCGCGACCACGTCGACCACGCCCGCGGTCAAGGTGACGCGCGCGCCGATCGGGCGCGAGTCGTATCTCTCGAGCGCCATCCGCGCCTTGGCCGCGACCACGTCGTAGGAGCCCTTGCCGCCGACCGTGCGCCGGCGCAGGTCGTGGACCGCGCGCGGGCCGTCCATGCTGATCGTCAGCCCGAAGCGATGGGCGTTGAAGTAGTCGACCAACCTTTCGGTCAGCAACGTGCCGTTGGTGGTAAGCGTGAAGTCGACCTTCTTGCCGAGCTCGCTCGCGCGCGCCTCCGCGTAATCGACCACGGCGCGGATCAGCGCCATGTTGCTGAGCGGCTCGCCGCCGAAGAACACGATGTTGAAGCGCTCGCGCTGGGCACCCTCTGCGAGCAGCAGCTCGATGCTCTTGCGCGCGGTCTCGAACTCCATCTTGGTGCCGTTGGCCGGGGTCTCGAGGTCCTCCTTGTAGCAATAGGTGCAGCTCAGGTTGCAGCCGGTATTGGTGTTCAGCACGATGGTCGACAGCGGGAAGTTCTCGATCCGGATCGGCGCCCGCTCCGGCGCCCGCGCCCGCCCGTCCGACAGCACCTCGAGCTCGATGAAGTCGCGGATCGCCTCGACCACGGCCTCGGGCGCGTGGCGGCCGTCGAAGCTCTCGCGCACCAGCTCGGGCGTGACCGCCGGGCGCGCGCCCGACGATTCCGCATCGAACAGGTCGAGCAGGTCGCCCGAGACCGCATCGAGCTCGAACAGGCTCGAGGTCGGGATGTGGAACATCATCCGCCGGCCCGCGACGCGGACCTGGTGCAGATTGTGCTCGACCAGCCTCAGCTCGCTCATCGCGCCTCCGCGCGCCGCCGCCCGCGACCCGCTCCCTAGCGGATCGGCGGGTCGTTCCAGCGCTGTACCGTGACCAGCAGCTGGCCTTCGCCCGCCACCGCGTTGCCGGCGTCGTCGACCGTGCCGATCACTTTCAGGTTGCCGGCGTTGTTGGTCTCGAACGGGCGCGCCGGGTTGAGCCCGGCGTCGGCCGGATCGAAGATGCCGGTCTTCGGGTCCATCTGGCCGGCGAAGCCGACGTCGTCGAGCTCGGCCGCGACCTCGTCGAACGGCTCGACCGACCAGGTCGCCGGCATCACGCCGATGCGGACATCGTCGTCGGTGCCGGCGGCGCCGTCGGGCCCGGCCGTGAACCCGACCGCGTCGAACAGCGCGTATTGGTCGGGGCGGGTGCCGCCGCCCTCGCCGACGCGGGCGAAGGCGTAGGCGGGCTCGACCGCGACCCGCGCGACCGCGTCGTAGACCACCAACGCATCGTTGGCCGAGGCGGCATCGCCGACCTTGATCGCGCGCGCCCCGAGCGCGGCGTCGGCCGCGGCCTTGGCATTAACCACCACCATCGTCGAGCCCGAGGATACGGTGTTGACCACCTCGACGCCCGCGCCGAGATCGACCGCGCCGTTGAGGCCGGTGCCGTGGATCGCGATCTCGGCCTCGCTGCCGGCGCGGATATGGGCGGGCTCGACCGCCATGATCTCGGAGTGGCCGTCGCGCATGCGCACAGCGACGAAGTGCGCGCCGGTCTCGTCGTGCGCGCTCAGCATGAAGCGGCCCTCCGCGCGATTGCCGTCCTCCGACAGGGCGGCGATCGACAGGTACTCGTCGCCGCTGGTCGCCTCGGTCAGGCGGGCACGGAGCTCGTACCCGGTATAGATGATCGCCGAACCGCTGGCCTCGACCGCCGACCCGTCCAGGTTGAACTCGCTGTCCGAGGCCGAATAGGTGTCCTCGCCGGTTGCGCTGAACGTGGTGATGCCGTTGTGGAAGCCGACCCCGGGGCCGCGCCCGACCCAGCGCCAGTCGCCGGACATTTCGACCGAATGGCCCTTCCAGTCCTGCCAAGCCTGGCTGTCGAACGGGTAGTGCTCGTACAGCCAGTCGACGGTCTCGGTCGAGGCGATCCGGTACCACTCGCGGTCGCGGCCGTAGAACTGGTACTCGGTGGTCGGCCATTGGCCGAGGTGGAAGTCGATGTGCCAGCGCCACTCGTCCTTGGTCCGGCGCTGGAGCGCGCCGCGGGCGCCCGAGTGGCAGCGCGCGCACATGTAGAAGTATTCGGGCGGGAAGTCCTCGATTTGCGCCGGCTCGCGCTCGAGGATGTAGCGGTAGCCGGTGGTCTCCGACGGCGCCAGGCCTTGGCTGTCGGCCAGGTACTTGACCAGCGCACGCCGCTCGTCCGCGGGCACCTCGACGCCGTGCATGATGCCCATGCGCACGATCGTCATCAGCCAGCCCTCGGGCGTCTTGCGCTGGCCCTTGATGCGGCTGAGCCCGTCGCCCTCGTCGACGTGGCAGGCGCCGCAGCGTGCATTCAGGATCGCCTCGCCGTCCGCGGCCCGCACCCCGTCCGTGGATAGCACCAACGCGATCAGCGCCACCGCGCCGACCAACCAGCCGAAAGCCCAATCGCGCACCGACATGGCAGCGGTCCCTCCCCTTGGCCCGACACCGCACCCGGCGACCGCAGCATCCCCGCGACAGGACGCGGCTCCCACCACGACCGCGTATGTATGGGTGATGTTTGACCCTGGGCGGAACCGAGTCAAGCGCGCTTCAGGCCGAGGCGCCGCCGCGCGGGCCGGCGTCCGCAACCGGGTGCATCGGGCGCGCGGCGAGCAACCCGCGCCGCGCGAGCCAGGCGAGCGCGGTTTCGACCCGCGCCCTTGGGCAGCGAAGATGCGCCGCCGCCGCCGCCGCCAGGCCGCCGCCGTCCTGCCAGCCGCCGGCCAGGAAGCGGATCAGCGGCACCAGCGCGACCCCGTCCACCTGCCAGACGCCGCGCGCGTGGTCGGCGGTGACCACCACCTCGCGCTCGCTGACGTAGCCGCCGTCGATCACCGGCAGGCGCGCGATGCGGGCGGGCGCCGCGTCCGGGCGCGGGTGCGCCGGCGCATCGTCGGGCCACGGCGTGCGCGCCGCCCAGAACGGGCGGGCGGCCCAGCGGCGCTCGAGCCGGTAGAAGTCGCGCCCGACACGCGCCTGGACCAGGAACGTCTCCTCGATGCGCGCGCCGTAGAACCGTTCGGCGAGCGCGCGGTCGCCCGCCCGGTCGAGGAGGGTGTTGGCCACCGCCACCGCATTCAGCGCGGTCGAGGCGGCGGTGAACTGGCCATGGCCCGACAGCGGGTCGATCGCCACCGCGGCGTCGCCGATGCGGATCAGACCGGGGCCGCAGGCCGGCGCGCACAGCACGGCGTCGGCATTGCGTGCGACCAACGGCCCCGCAGGCCCGGCGCCGGCAATAAGCTCGGCGACCTCGGGCACGCCGGCGATCCGCTCGCTGAAGAACGCCTCCAGCGCGCGCCGCGGCGGCAGCGCCTCGCCGGCGACCACCACCTGCACCGCCGCGGTGCCGTCGCCGGGGGCGGCCAGCCACAGCCAGCCGTCGGCGAAGCTCGCGACCGTGCTTTGCGGCGCGATTGCGCGCGCGAGCCTGAGCCGGCGCACCAGCGCGGTCGCCGGCGGGCCGTGGCGGCGGCGCGCCGTCCCGGCCGGCGCCTGGCGCCCGCGCGCCTCGATCAGCAGCGCCGCCTCGACCTCGACGCCACCGCGCGCGAGGGCCCGCCAGCCGCCCTTGATCGGGAGCAGCGCGGCAATGCGCGCCACCGTCACGGCGGCGCCGGCGGCGCGGGCATCGTCGAGCAGCGCGGCATCGAGGCGGGCGCGGTCGACCAAGGTCTCGCCGTTGGCCTGCACGCGCCGGCCGTTCCAATGGCTGAAGCGCTCGACCCACGGCCCGGCAACATCCAGCGCCCGGGTGCAGCCGGCGAAGCGAAAGCCGTCCGCGGCCCGCTCCGACCGGCCTTCGATCAGCGACTGGCGGCGGCGGCTGGTGATCAGGTGGACACGGCGCCCGGCACGCGCCAGCGCCGCGGCGGCGACCGCCCCGGCGACGCCGCCGCCGACGATCACCACCTCGGCGCGTGCCATCGCCGCCGACCGGGCGCGAGCGGCGCGGTCAGGCGCTGATGTATTCGCGCAGCTGGTCCGCCTCGCGCTCGGCGCTGGCGATGCGCTGCTTGACCACGTCGCCGATGCTGACCAGGCCGGCGAGCCGGCCGTCTTCGAGCACCGGCAGGTGGCGAATACGGCGCTCGGTCATCTGGTTCATCACATCGACGATCGTGGTGTCCGGGGTACAGCTGATGACGTCGGCGGTCATCAGGTCCTCGACCTTGCGGTCGAGGCACGCCGACCCCTCATCGGCGACACCGTAGACGATGTCGCGCTCCGAGATCACGCCGATCAGCGCGCCCTCGCCGTCGACCACCACCGCCGCGCCGATCCGGCGCTCGACCAGCTCCTTGGCCAGCTCGGCGATGCTCTGATCGCGCGTGATCGTGAACACCTGCGTGCCCTTAGTCTTGAGGATCTCTCTCACGAGCATGTCGCGCCTCCGTGTCGGACGGCCACGCGGCACGGGCAACGGGCCACGCTGCAAGACGCGCGCGGCCCCCCGACCGCTGTCGCTCCGGGGGCCATGATAGCAGAAAACGGCGCCCGCGGCACGCCGGCTGAGCGCAGGCGAGCGGCTACTCCGCTGCCGCCGCCTGGGCGACGACGTCGTCGGCCAGCTTGCCCGACAGCTCCTGCATGTGGTCGAACTGGTAGTCGTACGAGCCCACGCCGCGGGTCAGCGAGCGCAGCTCGATGATCAGGTCGTTCATCTCGGCCTGGGCGAGCTGCGCCGAGACCTGGTCCCAGCCCTGCCAGCCGGGACGGGTCTCGAAGCCGAGGATCTGGCCGCGCCGCGTGCTGAGCAGCCTTTGCACCTGGGCGGTGAACTCGTTGGGCACGAACACGGTGACCCGGTAGATCGGCTCGAGCAGGACCGGGTTGCACTGCGGCAGCGCCGCCTGCATGGCGATCCGGCCGGCGGTCTGGAAGGCCATTTCCGAGCTGTCGACCGTGTGGTAGGAGCCGAACACCAGCTTGACCGAGAGGTCGACCACCGGGAAGCCGAGCGGCCCCTTCTTGCAGAAGTCGACCACCCCGGTCTCGACCGCCGGGATGTACTGCTTGGGCACCACCCCGCCGGTGATCGAGTCCTTGAACTCGAAGCCGCTGCCGCGCGGGCGCGGCTCGACCGTGATGTAGACGTCGCCGAACTGGCCGTGACCGCCGGTCTGCTTCTTGTGCCGGCCCTGGACGCGCTCGGCGCGCTTGCGGATGGTCTCCTTGTAGGGCACCCGCACCGGCTCGGTGACCAGCGGCAGGTTGAACTTGTTGCGCAGCCGGTCGAGCGCGACCTTGAGATGCATCTCGCCCTGGCCGCGCAGCAGGTGCTGGTGGGTGTCGGGGTCGTGCTCGGCGACCAGCGAGCGGTCTTCCTCGAGCAGCTTGCCGAGCGCGTCCGACAGCTTGACCTCGTCGGCGCGCTTCTCGGCGGCGATGCCGAAGGCATAGACCGGCTTGAGCGGCGCGACCAGGAGGGCGTCGGGAACCTTGGCGGCGCCCGCGCTCGACAGCATGTCGCCGGTCCCGACCTCGTCCATCCGCCCGAGCGCCACGACCTCGCCGGCAACCGCCTTCGCCACCTTGGTCGTGGCCTGGCCCAACAGCTTGTTGACGCTGCCGACGCGCTGGCCGTTCAGCGTCATGCCGTCGGTAAGCGTGCCGCGCCAGACGCGGACCAGCGACAGCTTGCCGCTGGTCGCGGTGTTGTAAGTCTTGAGCACTTGGGCGAGGGTGCCCTCGCCGCCGGCGACGCCGACGCGCTCGGCGGTCGACTGGGCCTCGGGCAGGTCGTGGCGCAGCGCCTTGAGGAGGCGGCGCACCCCGTGCTCGTGCTCGCCGGCGCCGAGCAGGACCGGCGCCACCAGCCCGGCGCCGAAGTCCTTGCTCATCGCCTGGAAGATCTCCTCATTCGGCGGGATCACGTCCTCGAGCAGCTGCTCGAGCAGGGTGTCGTCGAAGTCGGCGAGCGACTCCAAGAGCTCGGTGCGCGCGGCCTTCTCGTCCGCCGCCATCGGCTCAGGGATCCGGATCAGGGCCGAGGCGGCGTCGGCCTGGTAGCGGAACGCGCGCTCGTGGACCAGGTCGATGTAGCCGGTCAGGGTCTCGCCGTCGCGGATCGGCACCTGGCGCAGCACCAGCGGCCGGCCCGCCTGCGCCTGCATCGCCGCCAGCAGATCCTTCACCGGCGCGGCGGCGCGATCCATCTTGCTGATGAACACCATGTAGGGGATGGCGCGCGCATCGAGGAAGTTGAGCACCGGCGCCAGCGCCACCAGGCGGTCGATCTCGGGCTCGACGACCACGATCGCGGCATCGACGCCGACCAGCGCATCGAGAGCCTCCTGGAGGAACTCCAGCGACCCCGGACAGTCGATGACCGAGAACGACTCGCCCATGAACTCGAAGCTCGCCACCGATACCTCGACGCTCATCTGGCGGGCGCGCGCCTCGGTGGAGCCGTCGCCGACCATGTTGCCGTCTTTCACCGTGCCCTTGCGCGAGATCGCACCGGCCGCGAACAGCAGGTTCTCGAGCAGTGATGTCTTGCCGCCGGAAAACGGCCCGACCAGCGCCACGCTGCGCGGTGCGGAAGGTGCCTTCGTGGTCATGTTCAGCTGTCGGCCGGAGCTGCCCCGGCCGCTCCCGTTGTGGCGGGCGCGCGCGTCTCGGCCACCGCGCGCCCGGGCGATTCCTCTCTGACCGCCCCATTGATTCCAGCGACGGCGCCCTGCCGCAACAAAAAGATCGGCAACCGGGCCTCGGCGCCGCGCCGGCGGGCAACGAGTCGCCCGGCTATCGCCTGACCGCCGGTGTCTCGATCGCCAGCCCGTTGCCGCGCCAGGCGACGTAGAGCTCGAGCGCGTTGTAGTCCGCGGAGTCGAGGGCGAGCGGCTCGGCGCGCGCCTGCTCGTTGCAGAACTGGAACCGCCGGTGGCGCGAGACCATCACGCCCCAGCGCATCATGTAGGTGGGAAAGCCGGCGAGGTGGCCCTGGCTGATGTGCTCGGCGCGCAGGTAATGCCCGACCCGGCGGTCGTGGCACATGGTGCAGGCGAGGTCCATCTGCCCCACCCGCTCAAGATAGAGGTCGCGCCCGCGCGCGAAGAACGGCGCCGCCGGGCCGTCCACCGCGACGTTCATGGGCAGGCCGTGCGACTGGCGCATGATGAAGGACTCGAGTTCCAGCAACGGCCCGCTTTCGGGCTCGTAGGGCGCCGCCGCCATGTGCGTCCTGCGGCACAGGTTGATGCGCTGGCCGAGGTTGATCAGGGTGCCGGCGCCGGCGTCGTATTTGGGATAGGTGGCGCCGACGCCGGCCATGCCGGCGGCGTCGCCGTGGCAGGTGGCGCAGCTGTTGCCGGCCTCGCCGTCCCCCTCGCGCCAGCGCGCCGCGCCCTGCTCGACATACAGCATGCCCGGGTTGGAGAAGTCGTCGTCCTGGATGGCGCGCGTCTCGGGCGCCGCGAACCAGTAGCCCGAGACCAGCCCGTCGGCGCGCACCGGCGCCTCGGCCGGCGGATCGGCCGCCGCGGCGCCACAGCCGGCGATGAGCGCCCCGGCGGCGGCGAGCAGGCGCAGCGCTCGCTCAGCGCTCGGCGTCGGAAACCTCCCGGCCGCCGCCGCCGACCTCGCCAATCGGCGGATCGAGGACCGTGATCTCGGCGCTGGCGCTGGTGACGCCGAGGTAGTCGTCGGTCCAGGTGACGGTGATCGTGCCCGAGTCGGTCGCGCGCAGGGCGAAGGTCAGGTAGGGGTTGGCGGAGACGCCCGAGAACCAGTCGGCCCAGAACACCAGCTGGCCGTTGTAGTGGCACTCGACCCGGTTGAGGATGAAGCGCGGGTAGACGACCAGGGTCGCCGGGTCCATGCGCACGCCCGGCTCCATGACGTGCTCGGCCATGGTCTTGACCGCGATGATCTCGCCGCGCCTGGCGGTCTCGGGCACCTTGATCCGGCGCAGGTGGTTCTTGAGCGCCATCGCCCGCCCCCTAGCTGCACGCGCCCAAGGTGACGCTGACCCAGCGCGTGGCCATGCCGACGGTGCCGTCGGCCATCTCCGCGATCACCACCAGATCGGAGCTCGCGCGCATCCGGCAGCGGAACGAGACCTGGGCCTCGCCGCACGCCGGGGTGAAGTGGTACTTGGCGATCTCCGGGAACGGGTTGTCCATGGCGATGACGTGCACCGCCGCGGGATAATCGTCGCCGGCCATCGCGCAGGCGACCGCAAAGCCGACCGGCACGACGTTGCCGTCCTCGGCGATGTCGGGGGCGGTCAGCTCGACCAGGCCCGCGCGCAGCGGCCGGTCCCTGATGATCGCGGCGACGATGCGGTTCGCCTCCTCCCGGTCGGGCTCGATCCGGAAGGTCTGGCGGAAGCTCTGGAAGCGGTCGCGGAACGGGTTGCCCGAGAACAGGGCGGGGTCGTCCTCGGCGAACGCGCGCGGCCCGGCCGCCAAGGCGAAGCCGGCGGCGCCGGCACCGGCGAGCACGGCGCGCCGGCTGGGCGCGCCGCGGCGGCGTTGGCGATGGTCGGTGGTCTTGCTCACTCTCTCGGCCTCTGCGCGACGTCCAGCAAACCAGACCCCGTGCGCGGCGCGAAATCAACTCGCCGTGCGCAGGCAACCAGCAAGTGAATGTAGCATTTCGCGCGCCCGTCCGCCCGCTCAGCGCGCGCCGCCCTCGCCGGCGTGGCCGAGCGTCTTGAGATAGGCGACCACGTCCTCGATCTGCTGGGCGCCCAGGATCGGCCGGCCGCGGTAGCGTTGCGCCACCCGCTCAAGCCGGTCGACGACGTGGAACGCCGGCATCACGGTGTCCTCCTTGACCCGCTTGGGGTCGACCAGCCTGAGCCTGAGCTGGCCCGCGCTCAGGCGGTCGCCGACATCGCCGAGATCGGGGCCGACGTCGCCGTGGAACTCCTCCTCGGGGATCGGCAGGCGGTGGCAGGCAAGGCAGTTGCCCTCGCGCCCGGCGGCTATCGCGCGCCCGCGCGCCGGATCGCCCGTGAGCCCGGCGAGCGGCTCGGGGATCTCGTCGCCGACAACCCGATACGGGACCACGGCGTCGTTCGCGCGCACGCCGCCGGGCGCCGCCGCGAGCACGGCACCCAGGGCGATAGCCGCGCACGTCCGGTGGCCGCCAGGACGGGATCGATCCATGGGGCGCGAGTCTGCGGCGCGCGCGCGCGCCTGTAAACGGTACCCGCGCAGTCAATAAATCGCGATCGCGCCTGTTCCCGGCGCCGCCGCCTCGACTATCATGTCGGGGCACGCGCCAGAACGTGCGCAGGGGAGGAGAGATGCCGAAACCGGGACTGAAGGGCCGGGTAGGGCTGGCGGTCGCCGCCGCCTGCCTGGCCGCCGCGGCGGCCCCGTCGTTGGCCGCCGACGAGGGCGGGCGCGTGTCGCAGGGCTGCGCCGGCTGCCACGGCACCGACGGCGCCGCGCCGGGCGCGACGATCCCGATCCTGGGCGGACAGGCCGCGACCTATCTGGCCGAGTCGATGCGCGCCTATAAGCGCGGCGAGCGCGACTACTACGTCATGAACATCATCGCCCAGGCGTTCGACGACGCCCAGATCGACGCCATCGGCGCCTGGTTCGAGGACCGGCCGTGGATCAGCACCCCGGTGCCCCACGACGCGGTCAAGGCGAGCGACGGCAAGGTC
>DASWHU010000134.1:0-5348 GCA_036398035.1 Alphaproteobacteria bacterium
AACGCGGCGAGCTCGCCCGCCGGGCGGTGCGCGGCCTCCATCACGATGTGGTCGACCTGGAGGCTGTTCAGGTACGCGATCAGCTTGTCCCACGAGCCGCGCTGGATCACCTGGCCGCCGTAGTTGCCGAAGCACAGGTGGACCGCCGGCGTGCCGCGGACCGCGGCGAGCACGCGGTTGATCGCCCGCGCCGCCCACGGCCACTCCTCGGGATGTCCCGGCAGGTTGGCCTCGTCGACCTGGATCACGTCGGCCTCGCACTGGGCGACCTGCTCGGCGAGCACGCCGGCGAGCGCATCGGCGAGCGCCTCGATGTCGCCGTAATGCGCATCGAGAAGCGTCTTGGCCAGCATGTGCGGGCCGGTGACAGTGAACTTGAACGGCGCCTTCGTCAGCCGGCGCGCTTCCGCGCACGCCGCCGGCAGGTCGAGCGCGCCGCTGGCGAGCGCGCCCTCGACCACCCCGGGCGGGCGCCGCCGGTAGGCCATGCCCGCCTTGGCGCGCCAGGCGCGCGCCTCGTCAAAGGTGATCTCGGTACGCACCCCGGCCAGCGGCCGGACGAAGTAGTCGATCATGCCGTTGGTCTCGGGGTGGTTGACGTCGAAGCGCGAGAGCTCGCCGTCGCACACCAGGTCGATGCCGGCCTGCTCCTGGGTGTGCAGCACCACCCGCGTCGCATCGATCAGCGCCTGGCGCGTCGGGTGGGCGGCAAGCCAGGCGGGCACCGGATAGGAGCCGACGACAGTGGTCTTGATCGCGGGCCGGGACGTGGCCATCGCCTGTTGTCCGCCTGGTTGGCCTCGCCGCGAACCTTAGCGCCCGGCGCGAAGCCTCGGCCAGCCAATTCGCCTTGACGCTCGGCGGACGGGGCTTGCATGCTCGGCGCGCATTCGGCGAGCGGAGGAGTCTGACATGCCCAGGCTGCTGGCGATGCTGGCGTTCGCGCTGCTGCTCGGCGGCGCGGCGCGGGCCGGCGACTATCCGTGGCAGCCGACCCGGCCGATCACCATCGTCGTGCCGTGGTCGGCGGGCGGGTCGACCGACCAGGTGACGCGCGTGCTCGCCGGCGAGCTCGAGCTGGCGCTCGGCCAGAAGGTGGTGGTGATCAACCAGCCCGGCGCCTCGGGCTCGATCGGCAAGAGGAACGTCTGGCAGGCGCCGCATGACGGTTACACATGGGCCGCGGGCGCGCCCAAGATGCTCGGCACCTACAAGCTGGTCGGCCTGTTCGACACCCGCATCGAGGACTGGCGGCTGTATCTCGACGCGGTCACCCCGACCCTGATCGGGGTCAACCCCGACACGCCCTATCAGGACATGGGCGATCTGCTGGAGGCGATGCGCGCGCGTCCGGGCGAGATTTCGGTCGCCACCGCCGGCGTCGGCTCGTCGGGCCACACCACCATGGAGGCGATCGCCCAGGCGACCGGGATCAAGTACCGCAACGTCTCCTACGACGGCGGCAACCCGGCGGTGATCGCCGCCGTCTCAGGCGAGTGCGAGGTCACCACCCAGCTGTCGACCGAGCAGATCGAGATGGCGCGCGCCGGGCGCCTGCGCATCCTGGCGGTGGTCGCCGACCACGCCGTGACCCTCGAGGGGCTCGGCACCATCCCGCCGGTGACCGACTGGACCGGGCCGATCCCCAACACGCTCACCCATTTCGGCATCTTCGCCCCCGCCGACCTGCCGGCCGAGGTGATCGAGACCTTCGACAAGGTCTGGGAGACGCGGATCAAGACCTCCAAGGCGCTGCGCGATTACGCCGCCGAGCGCGGCACCGTGTTCGAGACCGCCTTTGGCGCGGCCGCGCAGACCGCGGTGTTTCCGACGGTCCAGGCGGACGCGTGGACGCTTTACGGCGCGGGACGGACCACCATGTCGCCCGACGAACTCGGCATCCCCAAGCCCTGACCGCCGCGGGCCGGCGGCGGACGCGATGGTCAAGGCTGACTTCGTCACCGGGCTCGCCTTCCTCGCGCTCGGCATCGCGGCGCTGATCGAGTCGTTACGCATGCCGCGGTTCGAGACCCTGGCGATCAACCCCTACACCGTGCCCGGCATCGTGCCCGGGCTGCTGGGCGTGGTGATCGCGGCGCTCGGCGCGATGCTTGCGCTGCGCGCGGCGCGCTCCGGCGGCTGGCGGGTGGCGCCCGCGCTCGCCCGCCTCGCCACGCTGCACCGGAGCGAAGGCGCGCAAAGGCTCGCGCTCGCCCTCGCGCTGACCTTCGGCTACGCCGCCGGCCTGCTCGGCCGGCTGCCGTTCTGGCTGGCGAGCGCGCTGTTCGTGTTCGCCTTCATCGCCCTGTTCGAGTGGCGCGCGCACATTGAGGCGAAGGCACGATGGCGCGCGCTCGCCTTCGCCGCCGGCGAGGCGGCGGTCGCCTCCGCGGCGGTGACGCTGGTGTTCCGCTACCTGTTCCTGGTCAACCTGCCGTGACCGGCGGGCTTGCCGACCTGGTCGCGGCGCTCGTCGGCTTCCTTGCGCCGGAACCCTTGTTCAGCGTGCTGTGGGCGACGCTCCTCGGCATCGCGGTCGGCATGCTGCCGGGGCTCACCGCCACCCTCGGCGTCGCGCTGATGACCACGCTCACCTTCCGCATGGACGCCGGCCAGGCGATCCTGATCTTGATCTGCATGTATGTCGGCGCGATCTACGGCGGCAGCCGCAGCGCCATCCTGCTCAACATCCCGGGGACGCCGGCGAGCGCAGCCACTACCCTCGACGGCTTCCCGCTGGCGCGTGCAGGCCGGGCCGGCGGCGCCATGGCGACCGCGACCTCGGGCTCGGTGCTCGGCACCTTGATCGGCATGGTGTTCCTGGCCGCGCTCGCGCCGGTGCTGGCCGAGTTCGCGCTCGACTTCGGCGCCTACGAGTTCTTCTGGCTGGCGCTGTTCGGGGTCGTCATCTCGGGCCACCTGACAGCGCTCGGCGATCCACTGAAGGGCTGGCTCGCCGGGTTCCTGGGACTGCTGCTGGCGATGGTCGGCCAGGAGGGCATCCACGCCTACGAGCGCTTCAGCTTCGGCTCGACCGACCTCGCCGGCGGGCTCGGCCTGCTGCCGGCGCTGGTCGGCGCGTTCGGCTTCGCCGAGATCCTGATCGTGATGAAGAGCCCGGCCTACGAGGTGGTGCGCGGCAAGGTCGACTCGGTGATCCCGCGCATCGGCGAGGTGCTGCGCTATCGCTGGACGATCCTGCGCTCGGGCGTGATCGGCACCGGCATGGGCCTGATCCCGGGGGTCGGCGAGGACATGGGCGCGTGGGTCTCCTACGCCGCCGCGCGCCGCCTCAGCCGCGAGCGCGCCCAATTCGGCAAGGGCTCGATCGAGGGCCTGATGGCCGCCGAGACCGGCAACAGTGCCGCGGTCCCCGGCGCGATCATCCCGGTGCTCACCCTCGCCATCCCGGGCTCGGCGCCGTCGGCGGTGCTGCTGGCGGCGATGTTCATCCACGGCGTGCGCCCGGGGCCCTTGATCATGATCGAGTTCCCGGGCTTCGTTCACCAGGTGGTGGCGATGGTGTTCCTGGCCAGCCTCGCGATCCTGTTGTGGGGAATCGTGCTCACCCGGCCGTTGCTCACCGTGCTCAGGGTGCCGCGCGAGCGCATGATGCCGGTGGTGTTCGTGCTGTGCACGATCGGCTCGTTCGCCATCGCCGGGCGGCTGTTCGACGTCTGGGTGATGCTCGGCTTCGGCGTGCTCGGCTTCGCCTTGCGCCAGATGGACTATCCGATGGCGCCGCTGGTGCTCGGCATCGTGCTCGGCGACATCCTCGACAAGAGCCTGCGCCGCGGCCTGGTGCTGAGCGACGGCGACCCCTCGCCGTTCTTCGCCCGCCCGATCTCGGCCGTGCTCGCGGCGGTGACGCTGGCGACCATCGCGTTCAGCATTCCCGTGGTCCGCCGCGCGGTCGGGCGCGTGCTGGGAGGAGCGACGTGAACATCGCGCTGTGCAACGAGGTGATCCGCGAGCTCGAGTTCCCGGCCCAGTGCGGCTTCGCCGCCGCGCTCGGCTATGACGCCATCGAGCTCGCGCCGTTCACGCTCGGGCCCGAGCCGCACCTGATGGGCGCGGGCGAGCGCGCCCGCCTGCGCCGCGCCGCCGCCGATGCCGGCATCGCCATCTCGAGCCTCCACTGGCTGCTGGTGGTGCCGAAGGGCTTGTCGATCCACACCCCCGACGACGCGTTGCGCGCACGCACGATCGAGGTCATGCGCCGCCTGATCGGGCTGTGCGCCGACCTCGGCGGCACGGCGATGGTGCACGGCTCGCCAATGGCGCGCCGGATTCCCGACGGCGCCGATGCGGCCGAGTACCGCGCCCGCGCCCTCGACACCTTCGCCGCCGTCGCCGCCGATGCCGAGGCCGCGGGCGTGGCCTATTGCATCGAGCCGCTGGCTGCGCGCGAGACCAACTTCGTCAATACGGTCGCCGAGGCCGCGGCAATGGTCGAGGCGATCGGCAGCCCGGCGCTGCGCACCATGATCGACACCTGCGCGGCGGCCCAGGCCGAGGCGCTGCCGGTGGCCGAGCTGATCGACCGCTGGCTGCCGACCGGGCTGATCGGCCACATCCAGGTCAACGACCGCGACCAGTCCGGCCCGGGCCAGGGGGCGGACTCGTTCGCGCCCGCTTTCGCCGCGCTGAGGCGCAATCACTATCGAGGCACGGTCGCGGTCGAGCCGTTCGTCTACTTTCCCGACGGGCCCGCGGCGGCGGCGCGCGCGATCGGCTATATACGGGGCATCCTCGAGGCGCTCGACTGGCGCGACCAATAGAGAGCGACATGCATGCGGCCGCACCCCCTCCCAACCTTCCCCCGCCCGCGGGGCAGGGCGATTGCATATGGCGAAGGTCCCGGGCGGTGAGCCGCCCTTAGGCACGCGGAGGCGCGGAGCACGCGGAGAAGGCAGAAAGGAAAACCACAGAGTGCAAAGAGGCCACAGAAGTAGGTTTCCTCTGTGTCCTCTGTGTCCTCTGTGTCCTCTGTGGTTGATCCCGACCACGCCCCTTCCGCGTCCTCCGCGCCTCCGCGTGAGGAAAATGACACCCGGCCATCCGACACTGCCCGAACAAGCAATTGCCGCATATGCGATTGCCCTGGCGAGCGGGGGGAGGCAGGTGGGGGGTGCATCTCGGTGCCGGTCATCATGATAAGTCCCGATCGCGTCTACGCCGCGGCCTCGAGCGCGGGCACCAGGTCGACGATGGCGATGTCGGTCCGCACGCGCTGGGTGGTGCCGTCCTGGAAGGTGATGGTGGTATCGACGTGGACCCGGTCGCGGCCGGCGTACATCGCCTCGATCAGCTCGCCGTAGCGGCGCCCGACCACCTCGCGGCGGACC
>DASWHU010000135.1:0-5559 GCA_036398035.1 Alphaproteobacteria bacterium
CCACCTTCGCCGAGTGGCCCGAGCAGTACGGCTGGTGGCTGGTGCGCCGCGCCTCGTCGAGCGAGTTCTACCGGCCCGAGGCCGAAGCCGCGGAGTGAGGGCGCGTAAATGAACCGGCTGCCGTCCTTCGAGACGCTCGCTCCGCTCGCTCCTCAGGACGAGGATGCATTGAAAATCAAGAAAATACCTCACCCTGAGGAGCGCCCGGAGGGCGCGTCTCGAAGGGTGCCCCGAAAGATACGCAAGCTCTGAGAGCCGCGCGCGCCGATGGTCGACCGGGTCGACACCGTGGTGGTCGGCGCGGGCGCGATCGGTCTCGCCGTCGCCCGCCGGCTGGCGCTGGCCGGGCGGGAGGTGGTGGTGCTGGAGGCCGCGGACTCGATCGGCACCGGCACCAGCTCGCGCAACAGCGAGGTGATCCACGCCGGCATCTACTACCCGACCGGCAGCCTGAAGGCGCGGCTGTGTGTCGCCGGCCGGCGCGCGCTGTACGACTTCTGCGCCAGCCACGGCGTGCCCCACCGCCGCTGCGGCAAGCTGATCGTCGCCACCGACGACGCCCAGGTCGGGCAGCTCGAGGCGCTGACGCGCACGGCCGCGGACAACGGGGTTCGCGACCTGCGCATGATCGAGCGCGCGCACGCGCTCCGGCTCGAGCCCGAGCTGCGCTGCGCCGCGGCGCTCATGTCGCCCTCGACCGGGATCATCGACAGCCATGCCCTGATGCTCGCCTATCAGGGCGACGCCGAGGACCGCGGCGCGGCGATCGCCTTCCGCACGCCGGTCCGGCGGGGCGAGGTGCGCCCGGACGGGCTGTTGATCGAGGCCGGCGACGGCACCGCGGTGATCGCGGCGCGCCTGGTCAACTGCGCCGGCCTCGGCGCCGAGGCGCTGGCGCGCGCCATCGCGGGCCTCGCGCCCGAGACCGTGCCGACGCGCTATCTGGCGCGCGGCGTCTACTTCACCTTGTCCGGGCGCAGCCCGTTCCGCCACCTGATCTATCCGGTGCCCGAGCCCGGCGGCCTCGGCGTCCACGTCACCCTCGACATGGCCGGCCAGGTGCGCTTCGGCCCTGATGTCGAATGGATCGACGAGGTCGATTACACGGTGGATGCGGCGCGCGCCGTGCGCTTCTATCCGGCCATCCGCCGCTACTACCCGAGCCTCGCCGACGGCGCGCTGCAGCCGGGCTATGCCGGCATCCGGCCCAAGGTGGTGCCGCCCGGCGCGCCGCCCGGGGATTTCATGATCCAGGGCCCGGACGAGCACGGCGTCGCCGGCCTGGTCAACCTGTACGGGATCGAGTCGCCGGGACTGACCGCCTCGCTCGCCATCGCCGACCTGGTCGCGGCCAAGCTCGGCGTCGCCTGAGGTACGCGCCTACAGGCGCGCCAGCATGCGCGTGATGCGGTCGAGAGAGGTGTCGTCGACCGCGAGCAGCAGCAGCGACTCGCGGCCGGCGACCTCGACCAGGCGCGACGGGTCGTCGTCCGCCGCCGGCAGCAGCGGGATCAGCCGGCGGTCCTGCTGGGCGACGGCGTCGAGCAACGACTTGGCGAACGGCGCCACCACGGTCAGCTCGGCGACCGCGACCGGGCAAATCCTGAGCAGCGCCGCGCACATCCGGCCCGCGGCCTCGGGCTCGGCCGTGGCCGGGTCGTAGAACAGCGGCCGCCAGCCGGCCGCCGCGACCGCATGGCGCAACCGCTTGCCGCGCCCCGCGCGCTCCGATCCGCGGTCGGCGATGACCAGCACCATGCGCGTCTCGATCGCGCGAACATGGTGCCTGAGCGAGGCGCTGTGCAGCAGCAGGTTGACGAACTGGGCGGCGTCGAGGTCATCGAGCAGAATTTCCGGCTCGCCGGCGGGCGTGATCACCAGGTCCGCCTGCTCCGTGCCCTCGAGCTTCACGTCCCAAGCCGAGACGCCATAGACGCGGCAGCCGCTTACGGTTCCCTCGGCCAGGGTGGCGAGGTCGAGCCGGGCGCCGGTCAGGTCGACTCCGCACAGCCGCGCCGCGCGCAGGTCGGCGTGGTAGAGGTCGGCATCGGACAGGTTGGTGTCGGCGATCACCGCCTCGGCCAGGTTGGCCCAGCGCAGGTCGGCGCGAAACATCTGCGCGCGCGCCAGCGACGTGCCGGTGAGATCGGCGCCGTAGAAGCGCGCCTTGGTCAGGTTGGCGCCCTCGAACCGCGCCCAGCGCAGGTCTGACTCGGTGAAATCGGCACTCACCGCAGTGGCGCCGTCGAGCCGCGCCTCGCCGAGGTTCGCCTGGCGCAGCGAGCAGCCGGCGAGGTTGGCGCGGGCGAGGTCGGCGCCCATCAGGCGCGCGCCGTCGAGCATCGCGCCGGCCAGGTTGACGCCGCTGAGGTCGGCGCGGCGCAGGTCGCAGCGGCCAAGATCGGCGCGCACCAGGTCGACCATCGCCGGCTCGCCCGCGCCGCGCCACGCGTTCCACGCCTCCGCGCCCTGGCGCAAGGCCGCGACCACCGCCTGATCGGCCATGTCTTTGC
The DNA here is from genome assembly GCA_036398035.1 of Alphaproteobacteria bacterium. GTDB lineage: Bacteria > Pseudomonadota > Alphaproteobacteria > UBA7887 > UBA7887 > DASWHU01. The sequence continues at coordinate 2,514 of DASWHU010000135.1, forward strand.
ATGCGCGCACCGACTCGCCGGCCGCGCGCTCCCGAGGTGTCGGTCGATACTGAATGTAGAGCGAATGCCGGGGTCGTTGACTCGCTCCGCCCCACGCTCCACCCGCCTCCCCCCGCAAGCGGGAGGTCAAGAAGATGAAACCCTACCCCGCGCGCGAGGGAGGGATTGGGTGGGGGTGACGCTACGATCGAGCAGACTCTGAGTCAGTCGTGCTGACACCGCGCCGCGACGACGCCGGGGCGCGCCTTCCAGGCCGCGCGTTTTCTTCTAGTCAAGTACGAGAATTGTTCGACAATATATTGTGATATTTGTACTCGTCGATCGTCGATAAATTCCCTTCGGCGCGTTGCAGCTGGTCACAGGTCGAGCTTGGCGATGGCGTCGGCGAGGGCGGCCTCCGCGTCCTCGAGCGCCGCCTGCGCGGTGTCGGCCTCGCCGGCGAGACCATCGAGCCGGTCCTCCTCCTCGGACATCTTGGCGAGGTAGCGGTTGTACAGGTCGCTGTCCCTCGGCACCCGGCCGAGGTTGTCGCGCAGCCGCTCCTGGTCCTGATAGATGACCGAGCGGTCCTGCTCGATGCGGGCGAGCGTGGAGCGATGCCGCTCGACCTCGGCGCGCAGACCGGCCAGGCGCTCGAAGGCGGCGCGGATCTCGGGCGACAGCTCGCGCGCGCTTGCATAGGCCTGCATGCGGTCGACCGGCAGGTCGAGGATCGCCACCTGCTCGAGCGTGGTGCGCTCGAGCGCGACCGCCACCGTGGCGGTGCCGCCGGCGTCGATCTCGCCCGGGATGCGATAGGCGGTCTCGGTGAGCTCGGGCTCCTTGATCTCGGGCTCGGCGAGGTCCCAGCCCGGCCTGCGCGGGTGCTCGATGACCAGCGCGCGCGCCTCCTTGGCCGCGGACTTGATACGATAGGTGGTGGTCTCGCGCTGGCGCACCGACAGCCTCAAGAGGCCGCGGCTGATCGAGCCGCGCACGATCTGGCTCGCCGACTCGGACTCGCGGTCGACCAGCAGGTTCTGGTCGACGGCGAAGCTCAGCAGCCGCGAATCCCCGGACGGCAACGGCGCGAGCCGCGCGTCGCCGATATAGTTGGCGCCGCCCGCACCGCGCTCGTAGAGCGTCAGCACGCCGGGCGGCAGGCCGGTGTCGGTGGCGTTGTCGAGCCTGACCGCGGCGAGCGGGTGGCGCGGGTGGGTCGAGGGCTGATAGAGCGCGAGCGGCGCCGACGGCACGTCGCGGTCGATCACCGGCACCAGCAATGACTCGCCGGCGCCGACGGTGATCGGCTCGGCGATGCGGAAGGTGACCTGCGTGGTCGCCTCCTCGGCCGCGGCCGTGATCGCGGCCTGCGCCACCGTGCTCGGCATCTCCATGGGCGCCGGCGCCTCGGCCATCACGTCGGCCATCGCGCCGACCGCCATCTCCTCGCTCTCGGTGACCGCGGCACGCCGCGCTGCGGTCTTCGACTGCGCCTCTGCCTCGCCGCCGGCGCGCCCGCCTTCGAGCACCACGGCGCCGGTATCCGGCGGCGGCAGCACCCGGCCCAGCACCTCGACCGGCACCTCGGGGCGGTCGACGTAATAGGCGGTGTACAGCGCCTGGCGGAAGGTGACCGGGTTGCCCGAGGCCAAGGTCAGCTCGACCGCGGTCCACGGCCGGCCGCTCATGTTCTCGATCACCGCCCAGCCTTGCAGGTGGCCGGTCTTGCCGTCGCCGGCGAGGCTCAGGCGGTAGCTCGCCTTCCACAACGGCGCCGCGACCACGTAGCCGACCCGGACCGTGCGCCGGCCTTCGCCCGGCGCGTCGATCGCCAAGGTCCTGCGGTCGCGCACCCGATGGCGCGAGATGCCTTCGAGCGCGGCCTCGACCTGCCCCTGGAGGACCGGATCGTCGAAGCGCACCGAGTCGGTCTCCTCGAGCACGAACTGGCGGATGCCGGTGGCGGTGATCAGGCTGACCCGATGGCGGGTGACGGTGCCGCCGTCGTCGGGCAGGCGCACGGTCTCGGCATCGACGCCGACCAGGCGGCCGGAGAGCCCGCGCGCGCCCTCGACCGAGACCTCGGCACCCTTGAGCTGGCTCAGCAGCCTGACCGGGGACTCGAGCGCGTCCGGCCCGAACGGCAGGTCGCGGAACAGCTGCACGAGCGGCTCGCGCCCGGGCAGGCGGATCGCGCCGACGCCGCCCTTGTCGTCGAACACGACGATGCTCTTGAGCACGTCGTCGACCTGGTCGAGGCGCACGTCGAGCGCGAGCTCGGCATCGCCCTCGACCACCGCCTCGTGCTCGAAATAGGCGACACCGCCCGAGGACAGCAGCACCCGCTTCAGCGCGAGCTCCTGCGCCGCCGCCGGCTCGCCGGCCATGAAGGCGGCGGCCAGCGCGGCCACCGCGACGCCGGCACTGCGTTGGATCACGGACATTTCACTGTTTCCCACCTGGTCACGAAATCATGTCGTCTAAATGCGGTACGCAGGGACTGTGGCGTTCGGGTGATCGAATCGCGGCAATTTCGTGCCGAAGGCGCCGCCGCGGGGCGGCCTAGTTCCCCTGCTCGAGCGCCGCGATCACCGCCTCGGCGAGCTGGTCGGTGGTGGCGGTGCCGCCAAGGTCCGGCGTGAGCGCCCTGCCCTCGCGCGCCACCCGCTCGATCGCGGCGGCGAGCCGGCGCGCAGCCTCGGCCTCGCCGAGATGGTCGAGCATCATCGCGCCGCTGGCGACCGCGGCCAGCGGGTTGGCGATGCCGCGCCCGGCGATGTCGGGCGCCGAGCCGTGGACCGGCTCGAACATCGACGGCGCGCGCCGCTCGGGGTCGAGGTTGGCGCTCGCCGCCATGCCGAGGCTGCCCGAGAGCGCGCCGGCGAGGTCGGACAGGATGTCGGCGTGCAAGTTAGTGGCGACGACCACATCGAAGTCGCCGGGCCTGAGCACCATCGCCGCCGCGCAGGCGTCGACCAGGATGCGCCGCGTGGCGACATCCGGAAAGTCGCGCGCGACCTCGGCGAAGATCTCGTCCCACATCACCATGCCGTGACGCTGGGCA
>DASWHU010000136.1:0-14546 GCA_036398035.1 Alphaproteobacteria bacterium
TGGCGGCGCGGAGCGGCGAGGCGCGCCAGTCCGAGACCTCCTCGGCGCCGGCGAGATAGCTGTCGGTGCACCAGGCGATCGCCTTGGCGGTGAGCAGGTAGCCGTCGGCGAAGGCGCGGTGCGAGTCGCTATCGGCGGCAAGATCGACCGCAGGGTAGATCAGCAGCTGGAACACCGGCGCCGGGCCGCCCGCGTCGCGCAACGCGAGGCAGGTGGCGGCGGCGAGGTTGCCGCCGGCGCTGTCGCCGGCCACCGCCACCCGCGCCGCATCGCCGCCGAGCTCGCCGGCCTGGGCCAGCAGCCAGCGCGTCGCCGCCACGCAGTCGTCGAACGCGGCCGGGAACTTGTGCTCGGGCGCCAGGCGGTAGTCGAGCGAGACCACCAGCGCCCCGGCCTGGTGGGCGAGGATGCGGCAGACCGCATCGTGGCTGTCGCGGTTGCCGAACACCCAGCCGCCGCCGTGGAAGAAGGCGACCGTCGGCAAAAGGCGGGCGCCGAGGCCGCGCGGGCGATAGATACGGATCGGCAACGGTCCCGCCGGCCCGGGAAGCACGTCGTCGGCGACGTGATCGAGCGGCGGCGTCGCCGGGGCGAACACCGCCGTGCCGGCGTCATAGCGCCGGCGCGCCTCGGCCGGGTCGCGGACCTCGAACACGCTTGCGTTCACGGCCGTGGCGGCGAGCACCGCCCGACACTGGGGATCAACCGGCATGCGCCGAGCATAGCAGGATCGGGGCCGATGGGCCGATCGCATTATCCCCAAGCGGGCTGCCGGAAATCATAAGATTGATGTTGACAGTACTGGTGATTTCCCTAGAATTTTCGAGTCAAGCGCCGGGCAAGCCTTGGCAGAATGCCCGCACAGCGCTGGGGCGGTTTGGGCTCGAGCGGTAGGGTTTGGGTCACGGCGATCAACACTCGGGGTGCTATGGAGGACTTCATCATGGGCTGGCTCGCTCCGCTTCGTTACCACCTTCGTCGCCTGGTCAAGGACGAGACCGGCGCAACCGCCATCGAATACGGGCTGATCGCGGCCCTGATCTCGGTCGTGATCATCGCCGCGCTGACCCTGGTCGGCACCGAGCTCAACCAGACCTTCGGCAAAATCGGCAGCGAGCTGTCCTCGGTCAACTGACCGCTCGCCAAGCCGATCGCGGCGGAGACACAACTCCAGCCGCCGTGCCCCCGGGCCCGCCCTGGCCCGGGGGTATTGATTGCGTTCGGCCGTCCCCGCAGGCGGGCCGGCGATCGGCTTGAGGTCGGCGCGCGTTCGGAAGAATATGGCGGGCGTTTTGTGCGCGAACCTGCGCGGCCGAAGGTGGGCCCGTGAGCACTGGGGCGGCAGCAGCGGATCCGCTTGTATACTTCGACGGGCTGGTCGATGGCGACCGCCAGTCGTTCCGCATGTACCTGGCGCTGACGGCGGCGCTGGTCGCCGCCGGAATCGCGCTGCTCGCCGTCGGCATCCTGTTTCCGGCCAGTGACGAGGCCGAGTTCGCCGGCCTGCAAGATCTGGCGGTCAAGCTCGGCGGGCTGTGCATCAGCTCGCTTGGGACCATCCCGTTGAGCCAATGCCTGACGCGGCGCGACCGGCTGATCGCGGCCCAAGGCCTGCGCGCTTTCCTGGCGGCGCGCCTGCAGGCGGCGGGATCGCCGGAGCAAGCTCTGGCAGAACTCTACGGCGAGATTGCCAGGATGTATCAGGTGCGTATGTCGTGAGGTCCTAGGATGAGCACGCAGGCGCCCGGCCTCGACGAGATCCAGGCGCGCATCGCGCGCCAGGAAAGACGCCGCCTGCTGCGGACCGTGCTCGCCGTGGCGGTGCCGGTGGCGGTCGCGGTGGCGTACCTGCTGTACACGCTGGATGCGATCGACCAGGCGGAAACCGATCTGCATGCGACGCGCGTTGCGCTGGTTGCGGCGACTGCCGAGGTCGAGAGCAAGCGCCGCGCCGTCGCCGCGCTCGAAGCGCAGGTCGCAAGCCTCGAGACGCAGCTCGCCGATGTCAGCGCGCGGCTGTCGGAGGCGGTCGGCATGCGCAACCAGATACTCGAATTCGACTGGGCCGAAGCGAAGTTCCTGGCCAGCCAGAGCGAGCGCCTCGCCAAGCTGGTGTTCGTGATCAACGACCTGCACCAGCGCGGCGTCGGCTGGGGGTTCGAGAACACGCCCGAGGACGGCTTCACCTCGCCGGGTCTGGCCGGCTACGCGCTCCAGAAGATCGGCCGGCTGCCCGACGACCTGGAGCCCGCGGGCGCGCTGGCCCAGCTGCCGGTCGAGCAGGGCGAGGCAGAGCTCGGCGACCTGATCTTCTACGAGCCCAGCTACTACTTGTTCTACCTGCGGGACCAGGACGGCCAGCCGTTCGTGCTCGGCATGACCCCGTTTGGCATCCTGCCGTTGCAGGTCGACTTCGGCCCCGAGCGCCTGGGCATCCTTCGCACCGGCCTGGCGCAGTGAGCGCCCGCGGGCGATGGCGGCGCGCGGTCACGGGATCAGGCGCTCGGCGCGCAGCCGGGCGAGCAGGCCGAGCAGCGCCGCCTCGCTGTCGAGGTCGTGGTGCCAGCCGGCGCGGCGCGCCTTGGTCAGCGACGACATCTGGTCGTACTCGGTGCCGTAGACGAAGTCGGCGAAGCGCCAGTTGGTGAGCTCACCGACGCGGTACGGCTTGAGCCCGCGGCGGGCGACGATCTCCCGCCACAGCGGCTCCTTGTCGGCCATCACCGCCTCCAGCGGCAGCGTCCGCACCGGCCCCGGCTCGGTGCCGAAGAAGCGCGCGACCGCCGGCCACAGGTTGCGCCAGCGCACGAAGTCGCCGTTGGTCAGGTTGAACGCCTGGTTGGCGCAGGCGGGCGTGGTCGCCGCCCAGGACATTGCCTGCGCCAGGTGGCCGGCGTCGGTGAACTGGTAGACGCGCTCGAACGCCCCGGGCTTGCCCGGCCAGCACAGCGGCAGGCCGAGATGCGTCACGATCGAGCCGAATACGCCGAGCGCGGTGAGCTGGTTCATCGGGCTGCCGATCGACAGCCCGAGCAGCCCGTGCGGCCTGAGCGCCGACCAGGTCCAGCGCTGGCCGCGCTGGTGCGCCTCCAGCCAGTCCTGCTGGTCGTAGTAGAAGTTGGGCGGCAGGTGGCGCGCATCGTCCTCGCGCGCCGGCGTGCGGTACGGTCCCAGATGGTTGCCATACCATTTGCTGCCGTGGATGACCTGGACGTGCGCGAGGCCGGGCGCGATTGACTCGAGCGCTTCGACCAGGTTAACCAGCATGGCGAGGTTGGGCGCGACCTCGGCGGCCGGGTTTGGCGCGGCCTGATAGGCGGCAAAGAACAGGTGCGTCGCCTCGCCGAGCGGGGCGAGCTTGGCCCGGCAATCCGCCGCATCCAGCAGGTCGACGCGGATGAACTCGGCGCGGCTGGCGAAGTCGGGCGCCCGCCGCGACAGCCCGACCACGCGCCAGGCGGGCTCCGCCTCCAGGTGCTCGACCAGCGCCCGGCCGGCGACGCCGAGCGCACCTGCCACCACCGCGGTCCGTGCCATCGCCGCCCCTACTCTTTCCCCGGCGGCGGGTCCCACCAGCGCGGCGTCGCCGGCAGCTGCGCATCGAGCTGCACCCAGGGGATCCTCTCGGCCGCGAAGTCGTGCCGCTCTGCCGGGGTCAGCTCGGGCGAATCGAGAGTGCCGACGGTGATCGAGACCAGCTCCGGGAGGGCGTCGTAGCCGAAGGCGAGCTGGCTGCCGCAGGCGCCGCAGAAGCGCCGGAAGGCGAAGTCGCTCGACCGGTACAGCCTGGGCTCGGCGCCCTGCCAGGTCACCGCCGCGGCATCGAAGGTGGCGAAGGTGCCGGCCACCGCCCCGCCCGCCCGCCGGCAGATGGTGCAATGGCAATGGCTGACCCGCTTGGCCGCCGAGGTAATCCGGTACCTGGTCGCGCCGCAGTTGCATCCGCCGCTAAGGTCCACCATTTTCCTCTCCGTGCCAGCCGCGGCGCGGCCGCGGCGCCGGCGGGTCGTCATCATAGCGCGCCTGCCGCCCACGCACAGGCAGGGGATGACATGACTGCGGACAACGTCGTCAAGATCGGCCCCCAGCAAGCATCGCGGCGCGTGCCGCCCGCCCCGGCCGACCTCAAGGCGACCGGGGTGGCGCAGAACTTCCTCGAAGGCCTGATGCTCAAGACCATGTATGCGCTCGGGCTCGAGAGCACGCCGGAGCTCAGGTCCCACCTCAAGCTGCCCGACAAGGTGCTGAACGCCCTGTTCGAGGAGGCGCGCCGCAAGGGCCTGATGACGGTCGGCGACATGTCCGAGTTCGTCGCCCGTGTGGAGCTCCGCTTCCATCTCACCGACCGCGGCCGGGCGCGGGCGATCGAGGCCCTCGACCAGTCGCAGTATGTCGGCGCGGCGCCGGTGTCGATGGCCGACTTCATCGCCCAGACCAAGGCCCAGAGCGTCGCCAACGAGCAGATCACGCCGGCCGGCCTCGCCGCCTGCTTCGGCGGCATGTCGATGTCCGAGCAACTCGCCGAGCAGATCGGCGCGGCGCTCAACCACGGCCATTCGATGCTGCTCTACGGGCCGCCCGGCAACGGCAAGTCGATCTACTCGGAAGCGATCGTGCGCTCGTTCGCCCAGACCGTGTTCATTCCCCATGCCGTGATCGTCGACGGCCAGGTGATCAGCCTGTTCGACGCCGCGGTCCACGAGCCGATCGGCGACGCGCAGGCGGGCCAGCCGGGGGCTGAGACGGCGCCCGATCCGCGCTGGGTCCACTGCCGGCGCCCGGCGGTGATCGCCGGCGGCGAGCTGACCATGGAGATGCTCGAGCTGGTCTACGACCCCAACACCAAGAGCTACGAGGCGCCGCTCCAGCTCAAGGCCACCGGCGGGGTGTTCATCATCGACGACTTCGGCCGCCAGGCGGTCGACCCGGCGCGCATCCTCAACCGGTGGATCGTGCCGCTCGAGCGCAAGCACGACTACCTCGCGCTCCGGTCGGGCAAGAAGGTGGCGGTGCCGTTCGACGAGCTGTTGATCTTCTCGACCAACCTCGACCCCAACGGCTTCATGGACACGGCGATGATGCGCCGCATCCACTACAAGATCGAGATCGGGCCGCCGGAGCGCGAGGAGTACCTCGCCATCCTCGCCGAGGAGTGCCGGAAGGCCGGCCTCGCCTTGCCCGCCGACATCGTCTCGTACCTGTGCGACGAGTTCTATCCGCAGGGCGAGGTGCAGATCGCGCGCTTCCACCCGAAATGGATCGTCGACCACGTGACCAGCGGCTGCGCTTATGACGGGGTCGCACCCGTGCTCGACCGCGACCGCGTCGCCCGGGCCATGAACAACCTGTTCGTGCCGCGCGCCGCGCAAGCCAGCCGTGCCGTCCGCGCACCTTGATTCGCCGCGTCCATTGGGCGATTCTGTGAGGTGATGCAGGGTTTTCGGCGCTCCCGTCGTGCGCGCACCGAGACCGGCCAGCTGACCGCGGTCCTCGGGCCGACGAATACCGGCAAGACCCACCTTGCGGTCGAGCGCATGCTCGGCCACCAGAGCGGCATGATCGGCTGCCCGCTGAGGCTGTTGGCGCGCGAGATCTACGACCGCGCGGTGCGCACGCGCGGCGCCGGCCAGGTTGCGCTGGTCACCGGCGAGGAGCGGATCGTGCCGGCGCGCCCGCGCTACTTCGTCTGCACCGTCGAATCGATGCCGCTCGAGCGTGCGGTCGAGTTCCTGGCGGTCGATGAGATCCAGCTGATCGCCGATCCCGAGCGCGGCCACGTGTTCACCGACCGGCTGCTCAATGCGCGCGGGCTGTCGGAGACCATGTTCCTCGGCGCGGCGACCGCGGCGCCGATGCTGCGCCGGCTGCTGCCCGCGGCGGAGCTGGTCTCCAGGCCGCGGTTCTCGAAGCTCGACTATGCCGGCAGCCGCAAGCTCACCCGCCTGCCGGCGCGCACCGCGGTGGTCGCGTTCTCGGCCACCGAGGTCTACCAGATCGCGGAACTGCTGCGCCGCTTCCGCGGCGGCGCGGCGGTGGTGATGGGCGCGCTCAGCCCGCGCACGCGCAACGCCCAGGTCGGGCTCTACCAGGCCGGCGAGGTCGACTACCTGGTCGCCACCGACGCTATCGGCATGGGCCTCAACATGAACGTCGACCACGTCGCCTTCGCCCGCCTCGACAAGTTCGACGGCCGCGAGGGCCGCCCGCTCACCGCCGCCGAGATCGCCCAGATCGCCGGCCGCGCCGGGCGCCATACCCGCGACGGCAGCTTCGGCACCACCCACGACGCGGGCCCGCTCGATGCGGCACTGGTGGCGGCGGTCGAGGAGCATCGGTTCGAGCCGATCACGCGCATCTACTGGCGCAACGGCCAGCTCGACTTCGCCTCGCTCGGCGCCCTGATCCGCAGCCTCGACACGCCGCCGCCGCTGGACGAGCTGATCCGCCCGCGCGAGGCCGACGACCTCGCCTCGCTCAGGGCGCTGGCGGCGATGCCCGACATCGCCCGCCTGGCGCGCGGCTGGGACGCGGTGGCGCTCTTGTGGGACGTTTGCTGCATCCCCGACTTCCGCCAGACCATGGCCGAGGCCCATGTCCGCCTGCTCGCCGACATCTATCGCCACCTGATGGGGCCGTCATCGCTGCTGCCCGCGGCCTGGGTCCAGCGCCTGGTCGACCGGCTCGACCACACCGACGGCGACATCGACACCCTTGCCATGCGCATCGCCCACATCCGCACCTGGAACTATGTCGGCCACCGCCCGGGGTGGGTTGCCGACCCCGCGGCGCTACAGGACCGCGCGCGCGACATCGAGGACCGCCTGTCGGACGCGCTCCACGACCGCCTCACCCAGCGCTTCGTCGACCGCCGCACGACCGTGCTGCAGCGCCGGTTGAAGCAGCAGCGGGCGCTGGTCGCGGCGGTCAAGCGCTCGGGCGAGGTGGTGGTCGAGGGCGAGCATGTCGGGCGCCTCGACGGCTTCGACTTCGTGCCCGACGATGCCGCCGCGTGGTCGCGCGCACGCGTGCTGCGCGCCGCCGTGCGCCGGGCGCTCGAGCCCGAGATGCGCCGGCGCGCGGGCGCGCTCGAGGCGGCGGCGAACGAGGCCTTCGCGCTTGGCCCCGACGGCAGCCTGCGCTGGCAGGGCGCCACCGTCGCGCGGCTGGTGGCGGGCGCGGCGCTGGCCGCGCCGGGGCTCGCGCTCACCGTCGGCGACCTGGTCGAGGAGCCGCTGCGCCGGCGCATCGAGAAGCGCCTCGGCGCCTGGCTGCGCTGGCACGTCGGCGAGCGCTTCGCGCCGCTGACCCGGGCGCGCGAGGCGCCGCTGGCGGGGCCGGCGCGCGGCCTCGCCTTCCAGCTTGCCGAGGCGCTGGGCTCGGTGCCGCGGGCGAACGTGGCCGAGCAGATCGCGGCGCTCGATGCGCGCGCGCGCAAGGACATCGCCCGGCTCGGCATCCGGCTCGGGCGCGAGAGCGCGTTCATGCCGGCGATGCTCAAGCCGCGGCCGGTAGCGTTGCGGGCGCTGCTGTGGTGCGTGGCCGAGCGGATGCGGCCGGTCGCGCCGCCGGCCGGGCAGGTGTCGCTGGCCCTCGACCCGGCCTTGCCCGAGCGCTTCTACGCCGCCATCGGCTATCGGGTGCTCGGCGCGCGCGCGCTCAGGGTCGACATGGTCGAGCGGCTGGCGGGCGAGCTCAGGCGGCGTGCGCGCACCGGCCCGGTGACGCCCGACGCCGCGCTGCTCAACCTTGCCGGCTGCGCCGGCGAGGGCTTCGCCGGGGTGGTCGCCGGGCTCGGCTTCAAGGCTCTGCCCGTTGCCGCGGACGGCGCCGTGGCTTACGTGCCCATGCGCGCGCCGCGCCGCGAGGCCGCCGGGTCGCGGCCGCGGCCGCCGCGGCGGCGCGGGCCGGACGGCGAGTCGCCGTTCGCCGCGCTCGCCGCGCTCAAGCGCCGCCGACGGTGAGCGCCGCCGGACCCGCCGCCGCCGCCGCGGCGGAGACGGGGATGCGTCTGGACCGCTGGCTGTGGTGCGCCCGCTTCTTCAAGTCGCGCACCCAGGCCGCCAAGCTGTGCGCCGGCAGCCGGGTGCGCCGCAACCGGCGCGTGCTGACCAAGGCCAGCGCCACGGTGCGGGTGGGCGACGTGCTGACCTTTCCCCAGGGCGCGCGGGTGCGCGTGGTCCGCGTCCTTGCGCTGCCCGGCCGGCGCGGCCCGGCGGCGTCGGCGCTGGCCCTGTTCGACGACCTGTCGCCGCCGCCTGCGCCCCAGCCCGGCGGGCGGCCGGCCGGCAGCGGCCGGCCGACCAAGGCCGACCGGCGCGCACTCGAGCACCTGCGCGACGCCGAGCCCTAGGCGTCGCGCCCCGATGCCGCCGGCGGTGCGGTTGCCGGCGCGCGGAGGGCTGTGGTACCCAGCGGCGATGATCGAGCGAATCGCGGGCCTGCTGCGCCGGCTGGAGGCGGGTCCGCAGGTGCCGCATTCGGCCGCCGACATGGAGCTTGCGGCGTGCGCGCTGCTGGTCGAGGCGGCGTGCATGGACGGCACCTTCGCGCCCGAGGAGCGGGCCACCATCGAGCGCCTGATCGGCGCCCGCTTCGGGCTCGACGCCGGTGCCGCCGCGGGCCTCGTGGGCGAGGCCGAGGGCGTGGTCGCGGAGGCGCCCGACCTGTTCAGGTTCACCAACGCCATCAAGTCGAGCTTCAGCGAGGCCGAGCGCATCGAGCTGATCGAAATGCTGTGGGAGGTGGCCTACGCCGACGGCACCGTCCACGCCTATGAAGACAATCTGTTGCGCCGGATCGCCGGACTGATCTATGTCACGGATCGCGACCGCGGGCTCGCGCGCGCGCGCGTCCTGGAGCGGCTGGGGCGATCGTGATAGAGCAGGGCCAACGATCGGGTGCGCCGGCCCGCCGGGACGCGCCCGACAGGCGAGCGCCGGGGCGAGCGAGGCCCGCCGTGGGGAAGGAGACGGACCTATGACCTATGTCGTGACCGAGGCGTGCATAAAGTGCAAATACATGGACTGCGTCGAGGTCTGCCCGGTCGATTGCTTCTATGAAGGCGAGAACATGCTCGTCATCCATCCCGACGAGTGCATCGACTGCGGCGTTTGCGAGCCCGAGTGCCCGGCCGAGGCGATCCTGCCCGACAGCGAGGGCGAGCTCGACAAGTGGCTGGCGCTAAACAGCGAATACGCCGACAAGTGGCCCAACATCACCCGCAAGGGCCCGGCCCCGGCCGACGCCGACGACTTCAAGGGCGTGCCCGGCAAGTTCGACCAGTACTTCAGCGCCAATCCCGGCAAGGGCAGCGGCTAGCGCCGGCCCGGCACCGCCAAGGCGCCCCCGGCCGGCGACAAATCGGGGCTTTGCCTGGACTTCGCGGTTTCTTTTGCCGGGAATTTGTGATAGTTTGGTTTGCGCTACGTGAACGATTGAGATCATCACGCGCCGCCCCGCGGGGCGGCCGTGTGATTTCTGGTAGCGCCGGATCCGGACCGCCCCGTGCCAGGGAGGGCTCGGAGCAACCGGTGTCGCGCTCCGCCGCGTGCCTGCTCGGCCCGGCCTCGCACCGCGTGCGCGTGCGGCGGCCACCGATCGGGTGCCCCGGCGGCGGCCGGCAGCGGGCAACGATGCAACGCGGGAGTCGTGCCGGCGGGCACTGGTGCCAGTGGCCGCGAGGGGGGCATGGACGACAACAACGACTGCCGGGACCAATCAGAACAAGGACTTGTGTTGGGGCGAAGCCAAATGGCGAAGAAACTGGAGTACCGGCCGGGCGACCTGGTGGTCTATCCCTGCCATGGCCTGGGTGAGATCGTCGGTGTCGAGACCTCTGAGTTCGGCGGCGTCGAGCTGCGGCTGTACGTGATCTCGTTCGAGAAGGACAGGATGATCCTGCGGGTGCCGGTCGATAAGGCGTCCGGGTCCGGCGTGCGGCGGGTGAGCACGCGCGACGAGATGCAGAAGGCCTTGACCACGCTGCGCGGGCGGGCGCGGGTCAAGCGCACCATGTGGAGCCGCCGCGCCCAGGAGTACGAGGCCAAGCTCAACTCGGGCAACCCGATCTCGATCGCCGAGGTGGTGCGCGACCTGCACCGGGCCGCCGACCAGCCCGAGCAGTCCTACAGCGAGCGCCAGCTCTACGAGGCGGCCCTCGACCGGCTGTCGCGCGAGTACGCCGCGGTCGAGAACATCGAGCAGTCGGTCGCGACCAAGCGGCTCGAGGACGTGCTCAAGAAGGCGGCCTGAGCGTCGCATCGCCGACAGGCTCGCCGCCCGGCTGAGGCGAGCCAGGGAGACCGGGCGCGTGGCCCTCGACGATCGCGTCAAGTTCGGCACCGTGGAACGCGCCCGGCGCATCTGGGCGGTGGGTGCGGTCCACGGCGAGTTCGACCGCCTGTCCGCCCTCCACCAGCGCCTCGCGCGCGGCTTTCGCGCCGGCGACCGCCTGGTCTATCTCGGCAACTATCTCGGCCGCGGCGCGCGCATCGTCGACACCATCGACGAGATGCTCCTGTTCCGGCGCGCGCTGATGGCGCGCTTTTCCCTGTTCGAGACCGACGTCCAGTTCCTGCGCGGCAGCCAGGAGGAGATGTGGCAGAAGCTGCTCCAGCTGCAGCTCGCCCAGTCGCCGGCGCAGGTGTTCGAGTGGATGATCACCCAGGGCGTCGAGGCGACCTTGCGCGCCTACGGCGTCAACCCCGACAGCGGCCGCATGCGCTGCCGCGACGGGCCGCTGGCGCTGGCGCGCTGGTCGCTGGAGCTGCGCGAGGCGATCCGCGCGCACGCCGGCCACGAGCAGCTGCTGTCGGCGCTGCGCCGGGCGGCGTACACCGACGACGGCCACATCCTGTTCGTCCATGCCGGCATCGACACCAGCCGGCCGCTCGCCGCCCAGACCGACAGCTTCTGGTGGGGCGGCGGCGACTTCGCCGGCATCGTCGAGCCCTATGAGGGCTTCAGCCGCATCGTTCGCGGCTTCGATCCCGGCCATGGCGGCGTCGACATCGGCGTGGTCGCGGCGACCGTCGATTCGGGCTGCGGCTTCGGCGGGCCGCTGACCGCGATCTGTCTCGAGCGCACCGGCGAGGTGGTCGAGGCGATCGAGGGCTGATCGCCGCCGCCCGCCCCCGCCTGTGCGGGCGCCGGCCATTCCGGCATCATCACACAAATCATTAGCTGACCAACCATCTCCGCCGCCGGCGCCGCACACGCGGCCTCCGCCGCGCAGGCCGCGTCGATCCGGGCAGGGATTTCCCCGGCCGGAATTATTTCGATCGCCGCCGACGGGCGGCGACGGGCGTCGCGGCGAGGCCCGGGCGCGCGGTGAGTGGGTCATTTCGCCGCCATCGGACCGCGTTCGCGGCGGCTCGCGACCCGGATGTCGCGCTCGCTCTGCGATTTTTTCAAAGCCCATCGGCCGCTGCCGGCGGCCGTCCGAGGCGGTGCTCTCGCCCTCGTCGGCGCACCGAATCGATGCCGCCGGTGCCGTTTCGCGGCCAAAATGGCACGCGGATTGCAAAGACCATTTCGCGACCGTGCCGGCTGCGGTCGCCGAATGGAGTCGAATTTGGATAAAATTGTCGGAAAATTTCCCTAAGTTATCAAATAAAACCCGAGGGAATTTTGACAAATCGCGAAGTGAAAAAATTTTTTACCCTATGGACTCTAGGGAAAGCACTGTGTTTAATTTTGCGGCTTGCGTAACGAGGCGTGAGCTCTGCTTGTTAGCCGGCAGAAGAGCCAACGACTAAGAAGCAATGAAAGGTGCGACCGAACCATGGCCTATGTAGATACACCGCAGACGCAGAAGGCGAATCGGCGGTACATCAACCGGTCGATGAAGGCTGCCTTGCTGACTCGTGAACGCGAGTTCGAGCTGGCGCGCGCGTGGCGCGAGCAGGGCGACGAACGGGCGCTGCACGAGTTGGTCAACGCCTACGGCCGTCTGGTGATCAAGCTCGCCTCGCGATTCCGCAATTACGGCCTGCCGATGAGCGATCTGGTGCAGGAGGGCAATATCGGACTGTTGCAGGCGGCCGCGCGCTTCGAGCCGGAGCGCGAGGTGCGTTTCTCGACCTACGCCGCGTGGTGGATCCGCTCGGCGATGCAGGACTTCGTGCTGCGCAACTGGTCGATCGTGCGCACCGGCACGACCGCTGCCCAGAAATCGCTGTTCTTCAATTTGCGCCGGCTGCGCGCCAAGCATGCCGACGACGTCGACGGCTGGCTGAGCGAGGAGGCGAAGGATCGCATCGCCGACGAGCTCAGGGTCCGGGTCAACGACGTCGAGGACATGGAGATGCGCCTCGCCGGCAACGACCAGTCGCTCAACGCCTGCGTCAGCGACGCGAGCGAGGACGAGTGGCAGGACTTCATGTCCGACGACCGGCCCTCGCCCGAGGACCAGGTGCGCGACATGCACGACAGCGCCACCCGCTCGCGCTGGCTCCAGGCGGCGCTCGACGAGCTCGGCGAGCGCGAGCGCACGATCATCCACGAGCGCCGGCTGCGCGACGACCCGGTCACCCTCGAGGAGCTCGGCAAGGCGCTCGGCATCAGCAAGGAGCGGGTGCGCCAGATCGAGCACAAGGCGCTCCAGAAGCTGCGCGCGTCGATCACGCGCCAGAGCGACGAGGCACGGCGCACGACGGTGGCCTGAGTCCCCGCCGCCCGCGCGTCACGAGGACGGGCCGCGGCCGCGGGCCGCGGCCCGACTCGTCTGGCGGCCGTCGGCGAGCAGCTCGATCTGCTCGGGATGGGTGGCCTCGATCTCGGGCCCGTTGTAGCGGTCGATCCAGCCGCGCACCCTGACCCGGCGGCCGGCCAGCGCCTCGAGCGAGTCGAGGCCCAAGGCGGCGAAGGCGCGCTCGAAGTCCGGGCGCAGGCGCGGCGCGACCGTGACCGTGAAGTCCTCGCGCCAGTCGGCGCCGAAGTTGAGGTACAGCCGCCCGCGCACCAGCGCGGCCGCCTCGACCGTACCCTCGACCAGCTGGAAGCTGCCGATCGCGCCGTCGAGCCGATCCGCGGCGCGCGGCCGATAGAACGGGTGCGCCCAGATGCCGCGCAGCGCCGCCCGTGCCCCGGCCTCGCTCGCCAGCATGTCGGCAACCAGCGCCCGGTTGTCGGCGAAGCTGTAGACCCGTGCCATGCCGCGGGCCAGCATCCGGTCCTGGATCCAGACGCCGTCGGCGCGCACCAGATGGGCGAGCGCGCGCCCGTGGCGGTCGCTGCGCCGGCCGCCGTAGCGCAATGTCACCCGCTGCCCGAGGGCGAGCTCGGCGAGCGCCGCACGCGCCTCCTCGGCCAGCGGCCAGTCGCTCAAGCCCGCACGCCCGAGCGCGAGCTTGGGCGCCTGCAGGCCGACCAGGCGCACCACGGTGCCGTCGGCAAGCGCGAGGGTGTCGCCGTCGACCACCAGGGCGACCACGCCCTCGCCGCCCGGCTCGAGCGCGTCCGCCGGCGTCGCCGCGTGCACCGGCGCGGCGGCGGCCACCAAGGCCGCGACGACGGCGGCAAGGCATAGGCGCGCGGGCGCAGGAAACCGGCCCAAACGATCCGATGCTGGTATCATGGCCGCGCCTTCGAGACGGTGAGCGGCGACGTGCGCGACCTTTATCCCGACATCGAACCATTCGCAACCGGACGCCTGCCGCTCGAGCCGCCGCACGTCATGTACTGGGAGCAGAGCGGCGCCGAGGACGGCGTGCCGGTGCTGTTCCTGCACGGCGGCCCCGGCGCCGGCGCGACCGCGGCCAACCGGCGCTTCTTCGACTCGGCCCATTACCGGATCATCGTCTACGACCAGCGCGGCGCCGGCCGCTCCGAGCCGCTCGGCGAGCTCGCCGCCAACACCACGCCCAACCTGGTCGAGGACATCGAGGCGCTGCGCGACCATCTCGGCATCGGCAGCTGGCTGGTGTTCGGCGGCTCGTGGGGCTCGACGCTCGCGCTCGCCTACGGCGAAAGCCATCCCGAGCGCTGCCTGGCGCTGGTCCTGCGCGGCATCTTCCTGTGCCGGCGGGCGGAGATCGACTGGTTCGTCAACGGCATCCGGCGATTCTTCCCCGAGCCCTGGCAAGCCTTCGCCGGCCATCTGCCGGAGGCCGAGCAGGGCGACCTGCTGGCCGCCTACCACCGGCTGCTCACCGACCCCGACCCGGCGGTACACATGCCCGCGGCGCGCGCCTGGAGCCGCTACGAAGGGTCGTGCTCGACGCTCCAGCCGAGCCCCGAGACGGTGGCCGAGTTCGGCCGCGACCGGATGGCGCTCGGACTGGCGCGGATCGAGGCCCATTACTTCCTCAACGACATCTTCATGCCGGCCAACCATTTGCTCGAAAATGTCGGGCGGCTGAGGTCGATACCCGGCTATATCGTCCAGGGACGTTATGACATGGTGTGCCCGATCGAGACCGCGTGCGACCTGGTGCGGGCGTGGCCCGAAGCGGAGCTCCACGTGGTCCAGGACGCCGGCCACTCGTCGATGGAGCCGGGCATCCGCGCCAAGCTGGTCGAGATCATGGACCGCCTGCGCGACCACG
>DASWHU010000137.1:0-3927 GCA_036398035.1 Alphaproteobacteria bacterium
GTGCGCGCCGACGGCAGCCTGATCGCGGGCGAGGTGTCGGGCTCGATCCACAGCGTCGCCGCCGCCATCCAGGGCGCGCCGGCGTGCAACGGCTGGGCGTTCTGGTTCTTCGAGGCCAAGGGCAAGCTGGTGCCGATCGACCTGCTGCGCCAACAAGTCCGCGCCGAGCTCGCCCACGCCTGAGCCGCTGGCCTTCACGGAATGGCGTTGATAAGCTTTGGTCATGAATGGCCAGGATATGGTCGGGGACGATGTTGCCGCCGCCGCCACGGAAATCGTCGAGCGGGAAATGGGGCCGTTCGGGCTGCGCGCCGTCACGGTGACGGCAGCTGAGGATCACGACGGCGACCCGATCCTCCTGGTCGAGGTCGAATACCGCGCCGGCGGCAAGCCGATCGAGCCCAAAGTGGTCGCCGGGCTCGCCACCAAGCTCCGGCGTCGGCTGTGGGAGATGGGGGAAATGCGCTTCCCGCATGTTCGTCATCACTTCTCCGCCCGTCAGAAGGTGGCCCGCTATCCGTGACCGACGACCTCGTCGCCACGGCAAGGCGTCTCGCGAAAGCAAGCCGTGGCAAGCCCAGGCAAGCCGACCTCAAGCGAGCCATCAGCACTGCCTACTTCGCCCTCTTCCACGCGTTGGCGCGGGACACCGCCGATCTGCTCGTCGGCGTCGGCCCGAGCCGGCCCGACAAGGCGTGGGCGCAGGCATACCGCGCTCTTGGTCACGGATTCGCGAAGAATGCATGCGGGCAGGTGCGGGCGCTGGGCTTTCCGCCGGCGGTATGCGCGTGCGCCGATGCGTTCGTCACCTTGCAGCAGGCTCGCCACGATGCCGACTATGATCCCCGCCACAGGGTATCGCGCGCCGACGCAATGGCGGCGATCGCGTTGGCGGAGCAGGCCATCCGCGACTTGAGGACGGCGCCGCGAAAGTATCGGCTGGCTTTCGCCATTCAGCTTCATTTCCCGAAGCGGACCTGAGTCGGACCTTCGATTCGGGCAACCGTTCGTGAGTCCCGAAGTATCGGCGACCGGTCAGGACTGGCAGTCCACTTCGGCTTGGAATCCGGCATCGGCCGTCGCCGTCCATCCGGCTCTGTCCGCACGACTATGACCCGGCCGAGCGAGTGCGCCGCGCGCTGAGCGCGTGGGCGGCGAGCTTGCGCATGACCGTCGGCAGGCCCTGGCGGTGGAGAGACTCGTGCGCGCACCACAGGCCCGCGGGTGCGGGCTCGGCGGCGTGGGCGGCGAGCACGGCGAGCTCGAGGTGGAAGTGGGTGAAGGTGTGGCGCACCGTGCCCGGCAACAGGCGCCAGTCGCGGATCGCCACCGGCGCCCCCGCGGCGGCGTCCTCGGGCGCCGGCGCGGCCTCGCCCCACTCGGTCGAGGGCAGCTCGACCATGCCGCCGAGCAGGCCCGAGTCGGGCCGGCGCCGGAGCAGCACCGCGCCGTCGGCGCGCTCGATCCAGAACGCGATGCCGCGCCGGGTCGGGCGCGCGCGTTGCGCTACGCGCCGCGGTAACTGGTCGGCGATGCCTTGTGCGCGCGCCAAGCACCGCGCCGACCACGGGCAGGCGCCGCAGCGCGGTGACGTGGGCGTGCACACCGTCGCGCCCAGGTCCATCACCGCCTGGGCGTAGTCGCCTGGGCACGCTTCGGGCGTGAGCGATTGGGCGAGGCGCCTGAGCTCGGGCTTGGCCGCGGGCAGCGGCGTCGCGACCGCAAATGCGCGCGCCATCACCCGCTCGACATTGCCGTCGACCACCGCCGCCGGCCGTTGATGCGCGATCGCGGTGATCGCCGCCGCGGTGTAGGGCCCGATGCCGGGCAGCGCGCGCAAGGCGCGCTCCTCAGCCGGGAAGGCGCCGCCGTGGCGCGCCACCACGGCTTGCGCGCAGGCGTGCAGGTTGCGTGCGCGGGCGTAGTAGCCGAGGCCCGCCCAGGCGGCGAGCACCGATTCGCGCGGCGCCGCGGCGAGCGCCTCGACCGTGGGCCATTCGGCCATGAAACGCTCGAAATAGGGGATCACCGCGGCGACCGTGGTCTGCTGCAGCATCACCTCGCTCAGCCACACCCGGTAGGGATCGGCGCGCGCCCCCGGCGCGGCCCGCCACGGCAAGCTGCGGCGGTTGCGGTCGTACCAGGCGAGCAGCTCCGCCGCCGCGCCGCTTGCGCTTGTCCTCGCAGCCGCCATCGAGTGCCTGTACCCTTGGTGCGTGCGGTGACACTAGCGCGCGGCCGGTGCCGCGCAAGGGAGAGCGCGGGTGGCAGTGACGCGGACCCGCAAGGGCGGGCCGAGAGCGGCCGGGGCGCTGGTGCCGGCGCTGACCCGGACCGCGTTCGCCGCGCGCGGGCTGCACGAGGCGGCGGTGATCACCGACTGGCCGGCGATCGTCGGCGAGGCGCTCGCCCGCTACTCGGCGCCCGAGCGGCTCAAGGGCGACGGCACGCTGGTGGTCCGGGTCGCGGGCGGGGCGGCGGCGCTCGAGCTTCAGCACCTGGCGCCGGTGGTGCTGGCGCGAATCGCGACCTATTTCGGCTTCCGCGCCGCACTGCGGCTGGCGCTGCGCCAGGGGCCGCTGCCGCCGCGGCCGGCGCCGCCCACGGCCCCGCGTACCGGCGATGTGCCGCTCGCCGAGCCCGCGCGGAGCGCGGTGGACGAGGTCGCCGAGCCCGGCTTGCGCGCCGCTCTCGCCCGCCTCGGCGGCGCCCTCGCCGCCGAATCACGAGCCCGCGAGGAGGGCGACGGCGGCGGCTAAGGCGCCTTGTCCCGCCGGCCGGCCCGGCCTATCTATGGCCCCAGCAACACGGAGGTCCGCCGATGCGCCGCGCCGCCCTTGCCATCGTCCTTGCCTGCGGGCTGGGCGCCGCCACGGCCGTAGCCGAGGAGCCCGCCGCGGTCTCGGCGGCGCCGAAGTCGCTCGGCGATCCGGCGGCGCCGGTGAAGATCATCGAATATGCCTCGCTCAGCTGCCCGCATTGCGCCGAGTTCCATGCCGAGCGGATGCCCTGGCTCAAACAGACCTACATCGACACCGGCCGGGTCCGGTTCGAGTTCCGCGACTTCCCGCTCAATGCGCCGGCGCTGTGGGGGTCGATGCTCGCCCACTGCGCGGGCCCCGACCGCTACTACGCGTGGCTCGACCTGTTGTTCGGGCGCCAGCGCGATTGGGCGGTCGGCAGCACCGCGATCGGCGGCGGTAACGCCGACGCGTTCTTCGAGTCCGGCTGCCCCAAGCAGGACTGGCCCGAGGTGTGGCACCGGCTCGCCGGCGTCGGCAAGCTTGCCGGCATGGGCGAGGCCCGGCTGCAGTCGTGCCTCTGCGACCAGGACCTCGCCGACGCAATCATTCGCACGCGCAGCGACGGCCAGAAGGAGTTCGATATCGAATCGACGCCGAGCCTGGTCATCGACGGCGAGGTGTTCCCGGGCGTGCCGAGCGAGGACGAGCTGAGCAAGCGGATCGAGGACGCGGGCGGCTGAGCGCCCCCGGCGCGCGCGCCGCGCCCGGCACGCGATTGCCTTGTTGTGACGCCGCCGGCCGATTCCTATAATCGGTCGTCCCGCGGCCGTTGACCCAAGGCGTCGATCGCTTCCCCTCTGACCGGGCGCACGCATTGCAGTTCACCCGCCTGAAGCTTTCCGGCTTCAAGTCCTTCGTCGATCCGACCGAGCTCCTGATCGGTTCCGGGCTGACCGGGATCGTCGGCCCCAACGGCTGCGGCAAGTCGAACATCACGGACGCCGTGCTGTGGGCGCTCGGGGAGCAGAGTCCGCTTGCGGTTCGCGGCCAGACGATGCAGGACATGATCTTCGCCGGCGGCGAGCAGTCCTCGCCGCGCCGCCACGCCGAGGTCGAGGTCGTGCTGGACAACTCGGATGGCGCGGCGGCCGGCAGCGAGTTCTCGGAGATCTCTGTCAAGCGG
>DASWHU010000138.1:0-5551 GCA_036398035.1 Alphaproteobacteria bacterium
CCGCGCCGGGCCGAGCTCCTCGCCCTGGCCGAGGTCGGCGGTGAACGTGACCACCTCGCAGGCGTACGTCTCCTGCAGCCAGCGCAGGATCACCGAGGTGTCGAGCCCGCCCGAATAGGCGAGCACGACCTTGTTCACGTCTCCGGTCATGGTGCACTCCACGCATCGAAAAGCGCCCCGCGAATAGCCGGGGGCCGGTGCGCTGTCAACGAGACCGGGGGCTCAGTCGCGCCGGCCCGGGCGGCCGCGCCTGAGCTCGGCCGGCCAGGGCAGGAACGCGAGCGCCCACACCGCGACCAGGTTCCAGCCCGGGATCAGCACCAGCAGGGCGAGCCAGCCGGGGATGCCGGCCCGGCGCAGGATGCGCGCGCACAGCCACAGCACGAGGACCAGCACCGCGCCAAGGACCGCGAGCGGCACCGCATCGAGCACTTGTTCGTCAAGCCGGTCGAGGACGTCCATCGCACTCAATCGCGCCGCCGGCGCACCACCGTGCCGGCGCGCCGCCACGAGTGCCGGGGCACGCCGGTGGCGCGCGCGGGCTGAGGCGCGGACGGCTGCGGTGCCGCCGCGTTGGGCGCGGGGCGCGGCGGCTCGCCCCACGGCCGCGCCGGCGCCGGCAGTGCCGTGGCCCGCGCCGGCCGCCCTCGGGCGGGCCTGCGCGCTATCGTCGCCCGTCCCTCGACCAGCGGCCACGGCCCGAAGGCGAGGATCGCCAGCACCATCACCACCCCGATCACCGGCGCGACCAGCAGCACCGTCCAGTACGGGTTGAGGCCGACCCGCCCGAGCATCCGCCAGAACGGGATCGCGAGCACCGCCGCGACCACCAGCGGCGAGCCGTAGGCGATGGCGATGTCCTCGGCCATGGCCGCCCAGTTCACGGCAATCCTTGCCGCTGTCAAGGACAACCGCCGGGCCGGCTCACCGCGCGCCGAGGCTGCCGTCCGCGCCGCGCACCGCCACCTCTGCCGCGCCGAGCGCGCGGGCGTGGCGCGAAACCTCGAACAGCGCCAGCTCCTCATCGACGCCGGGCTCGAGCAGCCAGTCGTCGATCACCGCGACCTCGGCGCGCAGGCGGTTCGACCACAGCCGCGCGAGCACCACGAAGCCGCGCTCGGCGCCGCCGTCGACCACGATCAGGAGCTCGCCGCGCTCGGGCGCGCGCAGGAACGTGCTCAAGGTGACCGAGACAAAGGGCGGGCGCTCGCCCCCGAGCGCGTGGCACCAGGCCTCGAGCTGCGCCAGGTCCTCGGGCCCCGCCGCGCGCAAGCCGAGCGGGCCGTCGCTCCCGCTCAAGCGACCGGCTGAGCGCCGGCGGGGGCGCGCCGCGCGCGCTCGCTCGCGCTTCGGAGCTGGCCGCACGCGGCCATGATGTCGCGCCCGCGCGGCGTGCGCACCGGCGATGAGTAGCCGGCGGCGTTGACGATCTCGGCGAAGGCGTGGATGCGATTGTTGCTCGAGCACTCGTAGGGCGCGCCGGGCCACGGGTTGAACGGGATCAGGTTGACCTTGGCCGGGATGCCGGCGATCAGCCGCACCAGCTCGCGCGCGTCCGAGTCCGAGTCGTTGACGCCCTTGAGCATGACGTACTCGAAGGTGATGCGGCGCGCGTTGCTCGCCCGCGGGTAACTGCGGCACGCGTCGAGCAGCTCGGCGATCGGCCATTTGCGGTTGATCGGCACCAGCTCGTCGCGCAAGGAGTCGCGTACCGCGTGCAGCGACACGGCGAGGTTGACGCCGAGCTCGCGCCCGACCCGCGCGATCATCGGCACCACGCCCGAGGTCGACAAGGTGATGCGCCGCCTGGACAATGAGATTCCGCCCGAGTCCATGAAGATGCGCAGCGCCGCGGCGACGTTGTCGTAGTTGTAGAGCGGCTCGCCCATGCCCATCATGACCACGTTCGAGATCATCCGCCCCGCGCGCGGCGCCGGCCACTCGCCGAGTGCGTCGCGCGCGATCAGCATCTGGCCGACGATCTCGCCCGCGGTCAGGTTGCGCACCAGCCTCTGGGTGCCGGTGTGGCAGAACGAGCAGCTTAAGGTGCAGCCGACCTGCGAGGAGACGCACAGCGCGCCGCGGTCGTCCTCGGGGATGTGCACGCACTCGACCTCGCGGCCGTCGTCGAGCCGGGCGAGCCACTTGATGGTGCCGTCGGCGGAGTGCTGTAGCGCGCTCACCGCCGGCCGGGCGATGCGGAACGCGGCGGCGAGCTCGGCGCCGAGCCCCTTGGGGATGTTGGTCATGTCGGCGAAGTCGCGCGCGCCGCGGAAATAGATCCAGTGCCACAGCTGGCGGGCGCGGAACGGCTTGGCGCCGAACTCGGCCAGCGCCGCCGCCATCTCCTCGCGGCTGAGCCCGACCAGGTCGCGCCGGCTCTCGCGTGGCGCCGCGGTCATTTGCCGCACGCCTCGGCCATCGCCCGCTGGGCGGCGGTGAAGCCCAGCAGCGAGTAGGTGTCGGTGGTGTCGGTGCCGCGCGCGGAGACCCCCTTGACCACCATCCTGGTGCCCTTGGCCATGGCCTCGACCAGGGTCTTGTCGCCGTCGGCGTCGTAGGCCCAGGCGGTCTGTCCCTTGGTGAACAGGTCGTGGTTCTTGCCGTCGATGGCCACCTCGATCTTGGCTCCGTCGAGGAAGGCGTAGCCGGCCTCGAAGCTGACCACGTCGGGGGCGGGCTCGGCGCTGCGCCGGGTGACCTGGACGTAGACCGCGCCGCGCTGGTCGTAGTTGCCTTCGCTGTTGGTCGGCCGGCTGACCATGTAGCAGATCTTGGTGCCCTGCTCGTCATAGGCGACCGCATACCAGTCGCGGAACTGGCCGAGGATCTCGTCGCCTTCGGCCGCGCGCGCGGCCGGCAGCAGGAGCGCCAGACAAGCGAAAGCAAACGGGACTGTTCGGGCAATCATTGCGCGGGCGTCTATTTCGAGGCTGCGGGCACGAGCCGGCCCGACCCGCACGGGCGCGGCCCGGGCGGATTGCCCATCCAGGCCGGCTTTGATATCGGTTCGGCGCCGATGGCGAGTCGACCTGTCACCAGTTCGGGCATGGATCGGGCGGTGTTCCTTCGCATCATCCCGGCCCGCCCGACGCGTGGCGGCGGGCGCGGCCGGGCCAGACAGGGGAGATAACCGTGCGCGCGGTGGTTTGCAAGCAGCTGGGCGGGCCCGAGGCGCTGGCGGTCGAGGAGGTCCGGGCGCCGGCGCTCGGCCCCGGCGAGGTACGCATCGCGGTCCATGCCGCCGGGCTCAACTTCGCCGATACCCTGATCATCCAGGGGAAGTACCAGGAGCGCCCCGAGCCGCCGTTCACTCCGGGCATGGAGCTCGCCGGGGTGGTCGCCGAGTGCGCCGGCGACGTCGCCGGGCTTGCGCCGGGCACCCGGGTGCTGGCGATGTGCGGCACCGGCGCCTTCGCCGAGGAGGCGGTGGTCGCCGCCGACCGGGTGGTGGCGATCCCGGACTCGATGACCATGGTCCAGGCGGCGGGCTTCCCGGTCGCCTACGGCACCTCGCATCTCGCCCTCGACCACCGCGGCCGGCTGCAAGCCGGCGAGGTGCTGCTGGTGCTCGGCGCCGCGGGCGGGGTCGGGCTGACCGCGGTCGAGATCGGCAAGGCGATGGGCGCGGTGGTGATCGCCGCCGCCTCGAGTGCGGACAAGCTCGCGGTGGCGCGCGAGCGCGGCGCCGATCACCTGATCGACTACACGGCCGAGGACCTGCGCGCCCGGGTCAAGGACATCGCCGGCGGCGCCGACGTGATCTTCGATCCGGTCGGCGGCGATCTGTTCCAGGCGGCGCTGCGCTGCATCAACTGGGAGGGGCGGATGCTGGTGATCGGCTTCGCCAGCGGCACCATCCCGCAGATCCCGGCCAACTACCTCTTGGTCAAGAACGCCGCCGCGGTCGGCGTGTTCTGGGGCGCGTACCGCAAGAACGACCCGGCGCGCATGATGGGCTCGCTGGATACGCTGCTCGGCTGGTTCGCCGCCGGCCGGTTGAGGCCGCACATCTCTCACGAGCTGCCGCTCGAGTCCGCGGCCGACGCGTTCGCCCTGATGATCGGCCGCAAGTCGACCGGCAAGGTGGTGCTGACCACGGGACGCGCGTAATTTTTCCAAGCTCCCTGCTCGAAGCCGGACAAATGCTTGTGACCGTTTTGCCATGTGGCGCGAAGGATTCGGGCACGCGGAGCCGCGGAGCGGCTGAGAAACGCGTTTTCGCGTCTCCGCGCCTCCGCGTGCATCCATTCATCGGGCGCTTGCGGATCGCATGACCAGGACGCGGCAGGCGCAACACACCGACGCGCGGGTGCGCGCGCAGTACGAGGACTACCCCTACCCCGCGCGCAAGCCCGAGGACGAGGCGCGGCGCCTGGTCACCGGCTCGCCGAGCCACCTCGCCGAGATCATCCACTACCTGTACGCCGGGCGCGCGCCCTACGGGCCGGGCAAGCGCTTCCGCGCGCTGATCGCGGGCGGCGGCACCGGCGACGGGGCGATCATGCTCGCCCAGCAGCTCGCCGACGCCGGCGCCGACGCCGAGGTGGTGCATCTCGACGTCGCGCGCGCGGCCGCACGCATCGCAAAGGCGCGGGCGCGCGCGCGCGGTCTCAGCAACATCAGGTTCGTAGACGGCTCGCTGCTCGACCTCGAGGCGCTCGGCCTCGGCGGCTTCGACTACATCGACTGCTGCGGCGTCCTGCACCATCTCGCCGATCCGGCCGCAGGCTTGCGCGCTCTGGTGCGCGCGCTCGGCCCCGGCGGCGGGATCGGGCTGATGGTCTACGGCACGCTCGGGCGGACCGGCGTCTACCACGTCCAGGACGCGCTGCGGCTGCTCGCCGATGCCGGCGCGCCGGCGAAGGACCGGGTGGCGCTCGCGCGTTCCCTCCTCGCCGATCTCCCCGAGACCAACTGGCTCAGGCGCAACCCGTTCGTCGCCGATCACCTGCATGGCGACGATGCCGGGCTCCACGACCTGCTGCTGCACGCGCGCGACCGCGCCTACACCGTGCCCGAGGTGTTTGCGCTGTGCGCAGGCGCGGGTCTCGCCATCACCTCGTTCATCGAGGCCGCGCGCTACGAGCCGGCGACCTACCTGCACGATGCGGACCTGGTGGCGCGCGCGGGCGCGCTCGCCTGGCCCGAGCGCGCGGCGCTCGCCGAGCTGCTGTCGGGGGCGATCAAACGGCATGTGGTCTACGCGGTTACCGGCAGCGCCGTGGGCCGCGTCGCCGCGCCCGACTCGCCCGACATGGTGCCTGTGCTGCGCGAGGGCGACGGCCAAGCCTACGCCCGCGCGCTGGCGGCGACGGGGCGGCTCACCGCGCAACTCGAGAACCTGACCCTGAGCTTCTCCTTCGGCCCGCTCGCGCCCGCGATCCTGTCGCGCATCGACGGCGTCAAGAGCCTCGCCGAGATCCACGCCGCGCTGACCACCGACACCGACTGGGCGGCGTTCAAGGCCGCGTTCGATGACCTTCACGCCAAGCTCAACGGCATCAACCTGCTGCTGCTGCGCGCGCGGTGACTTGCAGGTTGCCGAGTC
>DASWHU010000139.1:0-13103 GCA_036398035.1 Alphaproteobacteria bacterium
CCACCTGGCCCCAGATGGTGTACTTGCCGTCCAGGAACGGCGCCGGCTCGAAGCAGATGAAGAACTGGCTGTCGGCGCTGTCGGCGTGCTGCGAGCGGGCCATCGACACGGTGCCGCGCAGGTGCTTGGCGACGCTCGGCGGCGAGAACTCGGCCGGGATGCGCTGGCCCGAGCCGCCGGTGCCGTCGCCCTTGGGGTCGCCGCCCTGGGCCATGAAGCCGTCGATCACGCGGTGGAAGCTGAGCCCGTCGTAGAAGCCCTGGCGCACTAGCGCCTTGATCCGGGCGACGTGCTTGGGCGCGAGGTCCGGGCGCAGCTCGATCACCACCCGGCCGCTCTCGAGATCCATGTACAGCGTGTTCTCCGGGTCGGCGGCGCTGCCGTCGGCTGAGGCCATGATCAAGCTCGCGATCGCAAGGCTGGTGAACAGACGTCGGCGCATTCGGACCTCCCGGTCATGAGACGGCCCGTTCAGCCGGTGCCGCCGATCTGCCTCGATATATGGTCATCCAGGCGGCGCGCAACATTGGGCGGCACGAACTGGGTAACGTCGCCGCCGAGCAGGTAGATCTCCTTGACCAGGCGCGAGGCGATGAACTGGATGCCCTCGCTGGCCATCAGGAACACGGTCTCGATGTCGGGCGCAAGGCGCGCGTTCATGCCCGCCATCTGGAACTCGTACTCGAAGTCCGAGACCGCGCGCAGGCCCCGGATGATGACCCCGGCGCCCTGCTGCGAGGCGAAGTGGATCAACAGGTTGTCGAACGCCGTCACGCTGACCCGGCTGGCCACGTCGTGGTCCATGGCGGCGACCGCCTCGCGCAGCATGGCCACCCGGTCGCCGATCTCGAACATCGGCGCCTTGCCGGCGTTGACCGCGACCCCGATCACCACCTTATCGACGACCCTCAGCGCCCGGCGGATGATGTCGAGATGGCCGACCGTGGTCGGATCGAAGGTGCCCGGATAGATGCCGGTCCGCGGGTCAGTCATCCTCGGCCTCCGCGCCGCTCGCGGGCTGCGGCTCGGGGCCGTGCTCGGCCCGCTCGTCGGCGCCGTTGTCGACACCGGCGTCGGCGAGCCGGGTCACCGACACCACCCGCTCGCCGTCGGCGGTCTTGAACACGATCACGCCCTGGGTGTTGCGCCCGGCGATGCGGATGTCGGCGACCGGGCAGCGGATCAGCTGGCCGGCGTCGGTGACCAGCAGGATCTGGTCCTCGCCCTCGACCGGGAACGAGGCGACCACGCGGCCGTTGCGCGCCGAGGTCTCGATGTTGATGATCCCCTGCCCGCCGCGCCCGGCGATGCGGTACTCGTAGGCCGAGCTGCGCTTGCCGTAGCCGTTCTCGGTGACGGTGAGGATGAACTGCTCGGCCGCCGCCAGCTCGTCATAGGCCTCATCGTGGGGCGGCGGCGGCTCGTCGCCGCGGCGCAGCGCCGCGGCGTAGCGCAGGTAGCCATCGCGCGTCTCGGTGTCGACGTCGAAATGCTCGAGGATCGACATCGAGATCACCTCGTCGGCCTCGCCCAAGCGCATGCCGCGCACCCCGGTCGAGCTCCGCCCGGCGAACACGCGCACGCCGGAGACGGGGAAGCGGATGCACTTGCCGCTGGCCGCCGCCAGCAACACGTCCTGGTCGTCGCGGCAGGGCTGGACCGCGATCAGCTCGCCGAGGCTCGCGCCGTCGTCGTCCTCGAGCTTCATCGCGATCTTGCCGTTGGCCTTGATGTTGGTGAAGTCGGACAGCGCGTTGCGCCGCACCTGGCCGAGCGAGGTGGCGAACATGACGTGCAGCCCGTCCCAGCTCGACTCGTCCTCGGGCAGCGGCATCAAGGTGGCGACGCGCTCGCCCTCCTTCAGCGGCAGCAGGTTGATCAGGGGCTTGCCGCGCGCCTGCGGGGCGCCGAGCGGCAGCCGGTAGACCTTGAGCACATAGGCCATGCCGCGGCTGGAGAAGAACAGCACCGGGGTGTGGGTGCTGGCGACGAACACCTGGGCGACGAAGTCGGCCTCGCGGGTGGCCATGCCGGCGCGCCCGCGCCCGCCGCGGCGCTGGGCGCGGTAGCTCGACAGCGGCACCCGCTTGACATAGCCGTTCTGGGTGACCGTCACGACCATGTCCTCGCGCTCGATCAGGTCCTCGATGTCGACCTCGAACTCGGCCTCCTCGATGTCGGTCAGCCGGCCGCGGTCGTCGCCGAACTGCTCCGCGACCTGGCGGAGCTCGTCGCGGACGATATCCAACAGGCGCGTGTGCGAACGCAGGATGTCCAGATAGTCGACGATCTTGGCGGTCACCTCCTTGAGGTCGGCGGCGATCTTGTCGCGCTCGAGCCCGGTCAGGCGTTGCAGGCGCAGGTCCAGGATCGCGCGCGCCTGGGCCTCGGACATCGGGTAGTTGCCGTCGGCGTCGATCTCGCGGTCGGGCTCGGCGATCAGCTCGATCAGCGGCGCCACCTCGGCAGCCGGCCACGGCCGCTCGACCAGCGCGACGCGCGCCGCGGCGGGGTCGGGGGCGGCGCGGATCAGCGCGATCACGGCGTCGATGTTGGCGACCGCGACCGCCAGCCCGGCGAGGATGTGCGCGCGCTCGCGTGCGCGCGCCAGCTCGAACTTGGTGCGCCGCGTGACCACCCGCTCGCGGAAGCGCAGGAACGCCTGCAGCATGCGCTTGAGGTCGAGCTGCTCGGGGCGGCCGTCGACGAGCGCCAGCGCATTGACCCCGAAGCTGGTCTGCAACGGCGTGTACCGGTAGATCTGGCTCAACACCACGTCGTAGCTCGCATCGCGCTTGAGCTCGACCACCACCCGCACGCCGTCGCGGTCGGACTCGTCGCGCAGGTCCGAGACGCCCTCGATGCGCCGCTCGCGCACCGCCTCCGCGATCTGCTCGACCAGGCGCGACTTGTTGACCAGGTACGGGATCTCGGTGATCACGATCACCCGGTCGTCGCGCTCGGACATGACCCGGCCGCGGACCACGACCGCGCCGCGCCCGGTGTGGTAGGCGGCGCGGATGCCGGCGCGGCCGATGATGATGCCGCCGGTCGGGAAGTCGGGGCCGGGGATGTGCTCCATCAGCGCCTCGATCGACAAGGCCGGGTCGTCGATCAGCGCCAGGCAGGCGGCGACCACCTCGCGCAGGTTGTGCGGCGGGATGTTGGTCGCCATGCCGACCGCGATGCCGCCGGCGCCGTTGACCAGCAGGTTCGGGAACCTGGCCGGCAGCACCCCCGGCTCGTTCTCGGTGCTGTCGTAGTTGGGCTGGAAGTCGACAGTGTCCTTGTCGAGGTCCTCGAGCAGGGCGCCGGCGGCGCGCTCGAGGCGGGCCTCGGTGTAGCGCATCGCCGCGGCGCGGTCGCCGTCCATCGAGCCGAAGTTGCCCTGGCCGTCGATCAGCGGCAGGCGCATCGAGAACTCCTGCGCCATGCGCACCATGGCGTCGTAGATCGCCTCGCCGCCGTGCGGGTGGTACTTGCCCATCACGTCGCCGACCACGCGCGCCGACTTGCGGTACGGATGGCTCCAGTCGTAGTTGTTCTCGTGCATCGAGAACAGGATGCGGCGGTGGACCGGCTTCAGCCCGTCGCGCACGTCGGGCAGCGCGCGGGCCACGATCACGCTCATCGCGTAATCGAGGTAGGAGCGCTTCATCTCCTCCTCGATCGACACCGGCGAGATGTCGAAGGGCTGCGCTTGGGCCGAGTCGGTCACGGCGTCACGAACCTGTCCCGGGGCGGGCGGGCGGGGCGTCGCAGGGGTGAATCATTGGACCGGAATACTACCAGATATGGGGTGACAGCGGCCAAGAGTCCCGCCAGATATGGCCGCGGGCCGAGGCGCGGTGACCGCCCCCCTTCATACCCCGTCGCGGGCGCCTTTGCCAGCCCGGATCAGGGTGTTACGGCGCCGCGTCCTGGCGCCCGGCGAGGCCGGCGCGGTCGAGCAGCGCGGCCTGCGACAGCACGCGCGCGACCTCGCCGTCGGCCGCGCGGTCGGGGCCGTGGCTGGTCAGCGCCGCCGCCTCGCCGGCCGCCCCGGCGGCGGGCGCGAGCAGCGCGCGGTCCGTGGTCAGCGCAGCGGCGACGCGATAGGAAATCGGCCGTCCCCAGGGGTCGCGCGCCAGCATCGCCGCGACGCCGAGCGTGCGCCACGGCACCGCGCCCGGCGTGAGATCGGCGCAAGCGCCGGGCGGTCCCGCCTCGAGTCCGGTCGCGGCCGCGAGGTCGGCCGGGCACGGCAGGCGCTTGTGGACCATGGCGAACTCGACCACCGCCGCCTCGAGCCCGTCGAACGTGCGCAGAAGCCGCTCGCGGCCGGCGCGCTCGGCGCGCATCGGCTGGAGCGCGGCGGCGATCAGCGCCAGCGCCCCGACCGCCGCCAGAGCGACCGCGATCACCGGCAGCGCAACGCCGTTCTGCGCGTGCGCGCCGAGTCCCCCGAAGCCTTGGCGCAGGGGGATCACCGCGCCTGCGGCTCGAGCCGCGCCGCGCGCGCGACGCTGAGCACGCTCGGCCGGGCGACGAAGTCGTCGAAGAACGCCTCGACCTCGCCCTCGTCGCGGTCGTTGCGCTCGCGGTCGACGAAGGCGCCGCCCGCGTCCGGTCCCTTGCCGGCGTCGTCGAGCGGGGTGGCGTTGAAGTTGGGGCGCTCGTGCACCGGCACCGGCCCCGCCGCGCCTTCATCCAGGGTGCCGCCGGTGGTGAACGCGCCGCGGCCGCCGCGGCCGTGGCCGATCAGGACGTAGGCGGCGGCATTGCCGGCGGCGCGGGTCATCAGCGCGGAGCCGTCCGCGCAGCCGGCGGCGGCGCACACCTCGAGACCGAGGCCGGTGCCGTGGAAACGCACCAGCACGTCATCGACGCCGCCGCGGCCGTCGCCGATCAGGCGCGGGTCGATGCAGCTCAGGTCGATGCCGCCGCCCGGGCACGGGCAGGCCTCGCCGGGGGCGCCGCTCGCGCAGTTGCGCCCCTCGGCCGAGCGGTCGCGGGTCAGCACCGGGTCGACGCGATAGGTGAGGCGCCGGTTCCAGCCGTCGCGGGCGGCGGCTCCGCCGATGCCGAGGGCGACGTGCGGCACGGTGCCGCCGGCCTGGCGCAGGCAGTCGCCGGGCCCGCCGCCCTCGAAGTCCTCGCGCCCGGAGTTCCGGTCGTCCTCGGGCAGCGCGCCGTCGGCCGGGCACGGCAGGCGCTTGCTGCGCATGGCGAACAGCGCCAGCGCCTCCTCGACGCCGGCGAGCGCGGCCTCGGTGCGCTGGATCCGGTTGCCGCGCTCGATCCGCCGCATCAGGTCGGCGCCGATGCCGGCGATCAGGCCGATGATCAGGATCACGATCGCCATCTCGACCAGGGTGAAGCCGGCCGGGAGTCGAGTCCCGGGCCCGGCGGCGGGCCGCCGGCGCGAAGCCGGCCGGGGGCCTGCCTTCGCCGCCCTGCGGCCCAAAGCCTTCGGGCGACGGGCCGAAGCGAAGCCGCTTCGGCTTCGCGCAGGCAGGTCAGAACGGAATGTCGTCGTCGAAATCGCCGCCGCGGCCCCCGCCGTCACCGTCACCGCCGCCGTACTCGGCCGCGGCCGGCTCGCCGGCCATCGCCGCCTCGTCGCGACGGCCGTCGAGCATGGTCAGCCCGCCGCGGAAGCGCTGCAGCACCACCTCGGTGGAGTAGCGGTCCTGGCCCGACTGGTCCTGCCACTTGCGGGTCTGCAGCTGGCCTTCGACATAGATCTTGGCGCCCTTGCGCAGGTACTTCTCGGCGACGTCGACCAGCTTGTCGTCGAAGACCACCACCCGGTGCCACTCGGTCTTCTCGCGCCGCTCGCCGCTCTGGCGGTCGCGCCAGGTCTCGCTGGTGGCGAGCGACAGGTTGGCGACCCGGCCGCCGTTCTGCATGGTCCTGATTTCCGGGTCGCGGCCGAGATTGCCGACCAGGATCACCTTGTTGACGCTGCCGGCCATGGCTTAATGCCCCTGTCGTTCCAGGTCGTGGACCTGGGCTGCGGCGGCGAGTATAGACGGCCCGCCGCCCGGAGGCTATGGGCCGCAGGGCGGTGCCCGCAACCGCCCGCCAGCCGTTTCCGGGCCGGGCCAAGCCGAGGTCCGTTATGTCCCGGCCGCCGCTTGCGCTTATACTCGACGCCGATGAAGCACGATCGCGACATGCTGCCCAGCGCCAAGACCATCGCCGTCCGCGGCGCGCGCGAGCACAACCTCAAGAACGTCGACGTCACCCTGCCGCGCAATCGGCTGATCGTGATCACCGGGCTGTCGGGCTCGGGCAAGTCCTCGCTCGCCTTCGACACCATCTACGCCGAGGGCCAGCGCCGCTACGTCGAGAGCCTGTCGGCCTATGCCCGCCAGTTCCTCGAGCTGATGGAGAAGCCCGACGTCGATTCGATCGACGGCCTGTCGCCGGCGATCGCCATCGACCAGAAGACCACCTCTCGCAACCCGCGCTCGACTGTCGGCACCGTGACCGAGATCTACGACTACCTGCGGCTTCTGTTCGCGCGCATCGGCATCCCCTACTCGCCGGCCACCGGCCTGCCGATCGAGAGCCAGACCGTGACCCAGATGGTCGACGGCGTGCTCGCCATGGGCGACGGCGCGCGGCTCTATCTGCTGGCGCCGATCGTGCGCGGGCGCAAGGGCGAGTACCGCAAGGAGATAGCCGAGCTGGTCAAGCGCGGCTTCCAGCGGCTCAAGGTCGACGGCACGGTCTGTGAGATCGACCAGGTGCCGGCGCTCGACAAGAAGCGCAAGCACGACATCGAGGTGGTGGTCGACCGGGTGGTGGTGCGCAAGGGTCTCGGCAACCGCCTGGCCGACTCGATCGAGACCGCGCTCGAGCTGAGCGACGGGCTGCTGTTCGTCGAGGACGCGGACTCGGGCGCGCGCAAGACCTTCTCGGCGCGCTTCGCCTGCCCGGTGTCGGGCTTCACCATCGACGAGATCGAGCCGCGGCTGTTCTCGTTCAACAGCCCCTACGGCGCCTGCCCGGAGTGCGGCGGCCTCGGCACGCTGACCTACTTCGACCCCGAGCTGGTCGCGCCGAACGGCTCCCTGAGCTTGCGCCAGGGTGCGATCCAGCCCTGGTCGAACGCCAGCACGCAGTACTACCAGCAGACCCTCCAGAGCCTGGCGAAGCACTATAAGTTCAGCCTAAACAAGCCATTTTCAGATATTCCTGAGAAGATACAAGAGGTCATCCTGTACGGCTCGGACGGCAAGGACGTGCCGATGACCTATGACGACGGGCTGCGCAGCTACACCACCGTGCGCCCGTTCGAGGGCGTGATCCCGAACCTGGAGCGCCGCTACAACGACTCCGAGAACCAGTGGCTGCGCGAGGAGCTCGACCGCTATCAGAGCGAGACCGCCTGCGACGCCTGCGGCGGCCACCGCCTCAAGCCCGAGGCGCTGGCGGTGCGCGTCGGCGAGGCGCATATCGGGCAAGTGGTCGAGAAGGGAATCGGCGACGCCGCCGGGTGGTTCCGCGACATCGAGCCGAAGCTCTCGCCCAAGCAGCGCGAGATCGCCGGGCGCATCCTCAAGGAGATCAACCTCAGGCTCGGCTTCCTGGTCGACGTCGGCCTCGAATACCTGACCTTGGCACGCAGCGCGAGCAGCCTGTCGGGCGGCGAGAGCCAGCGCATCCGCCTCGCCTCGCAGATCGGCTCCGGGCTCACCGGCGTGCTCTACGTGCTCGACGAGCCGTCGATCGGGCTGCACCAGCGCGACAACGCGCGCCTGTTGCAGACGCTCAGGAACCTGCGCGACCTCGGCAACACGGTGATCGTGGTCGAGCACGACGAGGAGGCGATCCGCAGCGCCGACTACGTGGTCGACATAGGCCCGGGCGCCGGCGAGCACGGCGGCCAGGTGGTCGCGGAGGGCTCGCCGGCGGAGGTGATCGCCGACAGCGCCAGCCTTACCGGCCAATACCTCGCCGGGCGGCGCAAGATCCCGGTGCCGGCGACGCGCCGGACGGGCAAGCGCATCGGTCGCGGCGCGCGCGTCCAGGAGCTCGCCGTGCTCGGCGCCCGCGAGAACAACCTGTGCGACATCGACGTCGCGTTCCCGCTCGGCACCTTCACCTGCGTCACCGGCGTCTCGGGCAGCGGCAAGTCGAGCTTGGTGGTCGACACGCTCTACCCGGCGCTGGCGCGCCGGATCATGCGCGCGCGACTGCACCCGGGCGACCATGACTCGATCGAGGGCATCGAGCACCTGGACAAGGTGGTCGACATCGACCAGTCGCCGATCGGGCGCACGCCGCGCTCGAACCCCGCCACCTATACCGGCGCGTTCACGCCGATCCGCGACTGGTTCGCCGGCCTGCCCGAGGCCAAGGCGCGCGGCTACAAGCCGGGGCGGTTCTCGTTCAACGTCAAGGGCGGGCGCTGCGAGGCGTGCCAGGGCGACGGCGTGCTCAAGATCGAGATGCACTTCCTGCCCGACGTCTATGTCACCTGCGACAATTGCCACGGCAAGCGTTACAACCGCGAGACCTTGGAGGTGCGCTACAAGGACCGCTCGATCGCCGACGTGCTCGACATGACGGTCGAGGAAGCGACCGGGGTCTTCCAGGCGGTGCCGGCGATCCGCGACAAGCTCGAGACCTTGCGCCGGGTCGGCCTCGGCTACATCCGCGTCGGCCAGCCGGCGACCACCTTGTCGGGCGGCGAGGCGCAGCGCGTCAAGCTCGCCAAGGAGCTGTCCAAGCGTGCCACCGGCAAGACCCTCTACATCCTCGACGAGCCGACCACCGGACTCCACTTCGAGGATGTGCGCAAGCTGCTGGAGGTGCTCCAGGCTCTGGTCGAGACCGGCAACACGGTGATCGTGATCGAGCACAATCTGGAGGTGATTAAGACCGCCGACTGGATCATCGACCTCGGGCCCGAGGGCGGCGACGGCGGCGGCCGCGTGGTCGCCAAGGGCACGCCCGAGCAGGTCGCCGCCTGCGCCGGCAGCTATACCGGCCAGTACCTTGCCCGCCATCTGGGCGCCAGGCCGCGCGCCGCTCGGCCTGCGCCCGTGCGCAAGCGGAGGCGCGCGTCGTGACCGCGGCGAATGCGCACGGGCCGCTCGCCGGCACCCGGATCATCGACCTGAGCGCGATGCTGTCGGGGCCGTGGGCGACCATGATCCTCGGCGACCAGGGCGCCGACGTGATCAAGGTCGAGCCGCCGGACCGGGGCGACCACACGCGCGCGCTCGGCAACCGCCGCGGCGGCCTGCCGGCGAACTTCCTCAACATCAACCGCAGCAAGCGCTCGGTGACCATCGACCTCAAGCGGCCTGAAGGCCGCGACCTGCTGCTCAGGCTCACGCGCACCGCCGACGTGGTGGTCCAGAACTTCCGCCCCGGCGTGGTCGAGCGCCTGCGCATTGCCGAGCCCGACCTGCGCGCGGTCAACCCGACCCTCATCTACATGTCGATCAGCGGCTTCGGCGAGACCGGCCCCTACGCCGGCAAGCCGGCCTACGATCCGGTGATCCAGGCGCTGTCCGGGCTGACCACGGTGCAGGCGGGCTCGGACGACGCGCGCCCCAGGCTGGTGCGCACGGTGCTGCCGGACAAGCTGACCGGGATCACGGCGGCCCAGGCGATCACCGCGGCGCTGCTCGCGCGCGCGCGCACCGGCGAGGGCCAGCATGTGCGCTTATCCATGCTCGATGCAGTGCTGTCGTTCCTGTGGGCGTCCGACATGGGCGCGCAGACCTACCTCCATGACCCGCCCGACAACCAGCGCGCGGCGAGCTTCATCGACCTGATCTACCAGACCGCCGACGGCTACATGACCGTGGCGGTGATGACCGACAAGGAATGGGCGGGCCTGGCACGCGCGTTCGGCCGCCCCGAGCTGGTCGAGGATCCGCTCTTCGCCACTCCCGCCCAGCGCGACCGCCACGTCGACGAGCGCCTGGCGCTGACCCAGGAGACGTTGCGCGCGCGCACCACCGCCGAGTGGCTCGACGTGCTCGAGCGCGAGGGCGTCCCCTGCGCGCCGGCCTTGACCCGCGCCGAGGTCGTCCGCCACCCTCAGGTCGAGGCGAGCGGCATCCTGTTCGAGACCGACCACCCGGCGGCCGGGCGCCT
Source organism: Alphaproteobacteria bacterium (assembly GCA_036398035.1). Classification (GTDB taxonomy): domain Bacteria; phylum Pseudomonadota; class Alphaproteobacteria; order UBA7887; family UBA7887; genus DASWHU01. The sequence goes on from DASWHU010000139.1 coordinate 10,105, forward strand.
GCGCCAGACGCGCAGCGCCGCCCGCTTCGAGGCGACGCCCGCGAGCCATGCGCGCGGCGCGCCGCTCTTGGGCGAGCACACCGACGAGGTGCTCGCCGAGCTCGGCCTGACCGCGGGCGAGATTGCGGGACTCCGCGCCGCCGGCGTGATCGGCGCCGACGGCGCCGGGCCCGCGGACGACGAGCCGCAACCCGAGGCGGCACAGCGGAGGTAACGGAGGCGAGGATGGCGATGATCGCGGATGCAGCGCGACGGCATGTGACCCTGGAGAAGGTGCGGCAGATGGTGCTTGACGCGCTCGCCGGTGTGGACGCGCAAGCTTACCTGTTCGGCTCGCAGGCGCGCGGCGACGTGTGGACCTTGAGCGACATCGACGTCGCCATCGACCACGCGGAGCCCTTGCCCGTGGGCCTGCTCGCCCGCCTGCGCGAGGCGCTCGAGGAAAGCACCATCCCGGTGCGCGTCGACGTGGTCGACCTCGCCGAAGTCGACGAAGAGTTCCGCGCCAACGTGCTCGCCGAAGGCAAGCGGTGGACCGCCTCGGCCAAAGGCTGAGCATCGCCGCGCAGGCGCTGGCGACGCTGCGCGAGCTGTCAGACCTCGAGGCCCCGTCGCGGGTCGAGCGCGACGCCGCGATCCAGCGCTTCGAGTACAGCTTCGAGGCGGTCTGGAAGGCGGGCCGCCTGTTCCTGCGGACATATGAAGGCGTCGAGGCGGGCTCGCCGAAGGCGTCGGTTCGGGCGTCGCGCGATGCCGGCCTCTTGTCGAGGGACCAGGCCGAGGCGGCGCTCGCCATGGCCGACGACCGGAACCTGACCCTCCACACCTACAACGAGACGCTGGCGAAGGAGATCTTTCGCCGCCTCGCCGGTCATGCCGCTCTGATGGGCGCCTGGATGGACGCCATGACCGGGCGGCTGGGAACAGCCAAGGCGTCCGGCAAGGGCGCCGGTTAACTTGAGCGCGCCGAGCGCCTAGATTGGGGCCATGAGCTTGCGCCCGGTTCACGTTATCGGCGGCGGCCTCGCCGGCAGCGAGGCGGCATGGCAGCTCGCGCGCGCTGGCGTCGCCGTGGTGCTGCACGAGATGCGCCCGGTGCGCAGCACGCCCGCGCACAAGACCGCGGCCTTGGCCGAGCTCGTGTGCTCGAACTCGTTCCGCTCGGACGACGCGGAGAACAACGCGGTCGGGCTGTTGCACGAGGAGATGCGCCGCGCGGGCTCGCTGGTCCTTCGCGCCGCCGACCGCCATCAGGTGCCAGCGGGCGGCGCGCTTGCGGTCGACCGCGACGGCTTCTCGGCCGCGGTCGAGGCGTCGTTGCAATCCGAGCCGCTGGTCGAGATCGCGCGCGAAGAGGTCGCGGGACTGCCGCCCGCCGAGTGGGACTCGGTGATCGTCGCCACCGGGCCGCTCACCTCGCCCGCGCTCGCTGATGCGATCCGCGATCTCACGGGCGCGGACAGCCTCGCCTTCTTCGATGCGATCGCACCGATCGTCCACCGCGACTCGGTCGACATGGGGATCGCGTGGCTGCAGTCGCGCTACGACAAGCCCGGCCCCGCCGGCGAGCCCGCCGCCTATGTCAACTGTCCGCTCGATGCCGGCCAGTACCGCGACTTCGTCGCCGCGCTGCTCGCCGCCGACAAGACCGAGTTCCACGAGTGGGAGCGCGACACGCCGTATTTCGAGGGCTGCCTGCCGATCGAGGTGATGGCGGAGCGCGGCCCCGAGACCTTGCGCTTCGGGCCGATGAAGCCGGTCGGGCTCACCAACCCGCACCGGCCGGACGAGAAGCCCTACGCGGTCGTCCAGCTGCGCCAGGACAACGCGCTCGGCACCCTGTTCAACATGGTCGGCTTCCAGACCAAGCTGAAGCACGGCGAGCAGGTGCGTATCTTCCGCACCATTCCGGGCCTCGCGGGCGCCGAGTTCGCGCGCCTCGGCGGCATCCACCGCAACACCTTCCTCAACAGCCCGAAGCTGCTCGATGCCAGCCTGCGGCTGCGCGCCGATGCAAGGCTGCGCTTCGCCGGCCAGGTGACCGGGGTCGAGGGCTATGTCGAGAGCGCCGCGATCGGCCTGCTCGCCGGCCGCTTTGCGGCGGGCGAGCGGCTCGGCCGCCCGATCTCGCCGCCGCCGCCCGAGACCGCGTTCGGCGCGCTGCTCGCCCACATCACCGGCGGCGGCGACGCCGCCACCTTCCAGCCGATGAACGTCAACTTCGGCCTGTTCCCGCCGCTCGCCGCACCGGTCGGGCGCAAGCAGCGCAAGCCTGCCCTCGCCCGCCGCGCACTCGCCGCCCTCGACTCCTGGCTCGCCGCCCAGGCCCGCGACGCCGCCGCGTGAGCCCGCGCACGACGTCCTTCAGGTCAGCCCGCGGAACGGGCCTTCGGCAGACAATCAGTTGGTCGGCGAAGCCCCCTCGGTGGCCGGCGCCTCGAGAAACAGATACGCCAGGCCGGCGGCCAGGCCAAAACCCTCGCTGGTCTCGATCGCGAGCGGCTGCAGGCTGAAACTCTTCGGCCCGACCCCGACCAGGCCCTGTGCGCCGACACCCCGGCCGGCAGTGATCGAGGCCTTGCCGCCGACGTACTTGCCCGCAAGCGAGTGATCGCCGATGCCGGACTCGGTGGTGGTCGAGATCACCGCGAACCGGATCTCTTCCGTGCGCTCCCAATTTATGTCGAGACCGAGGCCGACTCCGCTCTCGCCGACATAGCGCTCGCTGCCCTGCGGCGTCTCGAACACGCAATCGAGATCGACGGAGGAATGGAATATCAGGTTGAGCCGGGTGCCTTCGACGCTGCGGCACGTCAGGATGCCGACCTCGACGCCGGGGCCGTCTCCGGCATGGGACGCACCGGCCGTGCCGAATACGGCGGCACACGCGCCCGCCAACACGGTGGCGGCACTAACAATTCGCTTGCAAGACATGACTGCAATTCCTCGCCCGGTGATGTCGTCCCCGCAAACGCAACTTACCCGCGTCATGCCGTTCA
>DASWHU010000140.1:0-19418 GCA_036398035.1 Alphaproteobacteria bacterium
AGCTGGGCGGAGGCCGGCCGGGCGGCGAGCAGGCCGACGATGGCGGCCAGCGCAACGCGTGCCAGGCGGGCGGAACGGTCGCTGCGACCGGGTGTCGGGGCGAGTACTCGGCGGCGCTCGAGGCGGCGCCGGGCGACGGCCGCGCGCTTCGCGACGGCCCGGCGGGCCTCCTCAGCGTGAGGCCGTTGTTTTGAAATGAAAAACCTCGTCCTGAGGAGCGAGCGAAGCGAGCGTCTCGAAGGACGTGGCCTGTAACGCGCAGTTGCGAATCCGGGTACTAGATGCATCAGCCAAACATTTCCTTTGGATCGAACGTCACCACCATGTCACGCCACAGGTGGTACTTGTCGGGCGACAGGTTGACGATGCGCCCGGTCTTGTTGACCGCGCGCACGGCGCTTTCGGCCATGGTGCGGAAGAACGGGTCGCGGCGCATGCGCTCCTGGTCGACCACCTCGACCCGGCGGACGGTGCCGTCCTGGGCGAGCTGGATGCGCAGCGTCACCTCGGTGATTTGGGCGTCGCGCGCGCCGGCGGGCACGTTCCAGTTGCGCCGGATCTGCTCGCGGATGTTGTCGATCTCGGTCATGCTCAGCGGCGCGTCGCGCCGGAACGGCGTGTCGGCCGCGGCCAGCAGCGTCTCGATCGGATCGGCCGCGGCCGGCGGCGCGGGCTCCGGCTCCGGCTCGCGCCGCGGCTGCGGCGGCTCCGAGGCAGCCGCCTCGAGGCTTTTCAGCGCCTGCTCGAAATCGAGCGGCGACGGCGGCTCGGGCTTGCGGATCGGCCGATCGATCTCCGCCGGCAGCGGCGCCGCCTCGGCCGCGAGCGGCTCGGGCTCGGGCTCCGGCGTCGGCTCCGGCGCGGGCGCGGGCGCCGCGATCTCGGGCTCCGGCGGCGGCGTCGGCTCGGCGGCCGGTTCCGGCGCGGGCACGGGCGGCGGCGCCTCGGCGGCCTCGGGCGGCGGCGGCGGCGGCGGTGGCTCGACCTTCGGCGCTTCCTGCTTGACAGGCTCGGGCTCAGGCTCGGGCTGGGGCTCGGGCTCGATCATGCGGTTGGGCAGGTTGCGCTGCTCGGCGACCTGGACCATGTCGACCACGATCACGTTCTCCGCCGTCGGCGCCTCCTCGAGCAGATGGGGCAGGCCGACATAGGCGGCGACGATCACCGCGATGTGCAGCAGGCCCGATCTCATCGCCGCGCGCAGCATGGCCTCAGCGCCCGCCGTCCTCGGCCAGCCGCGGCAGCTCGGTGACCAGCCCGACCCTGGTGAAGCCGGCGGCATTCACGGTGCCCATCACCTCCATCACCCGGCCGTAGTCGATCGCCTTGTCGCCGCGCACGAAGATGCGCATGTCCGCCCGCTCGGCCGCGATCGCGCGCAGCTTCGGCACCAGCTCGTCGAGGCCGATCTCGAGCTCCTGCAGGAACAGGGCGCCGGTGCGGTCGATGGTGACGGTCAGCGGCTCGTCGTCGCCGGGCAGGTGGTTGGCGGAGGATTCGGGCAGGTCGACCTCGACGCCGACCGTCAGCAGCGGCGCAGTGACCATGAACACCACCAGCAGCACCAGCATCACGTCGACGAACGGCGTGACGTTGATCTCGGACATCGGCCGGTAGCGCCGCGGCCTGCCCGGGCCGATGGTGCGCGCGCCGGCGGCGGGCAGCGCCATCACGCGCCCCGCTCGGCCAGCTGGCGCGAGAGCAGCGCGCCGAACTCGCCGGCGAAGGTCTCGAGCCGGCCGGCATAGCGGTTGAGGTCGTTGCTCAGCTTGTTGTAGGCGACCACCGCCGGGATCGCCGCGACCAGGCCGAGGGCGGTGGCGAGCAGCGCCTCGGCGATGCCGGGCGCGACCACCGCCAGCGAGGTGTTCTTGGTCACCGCGATCGACTGGAAGCTGTTCATGATTCCCCACACGGTGCCGAACAGGCCGATGAACGGCGCGGTCGAGCCGACGGTGGCAAGGAAGCCCAGGCGTTGCTCGAGGCCCTCCATCTCGCGCTGGAAGGCGACCGTCATCACCCGGTCGATGCGCTGCTGGAGGCCGGACGGGGAGCGCATGTCGGCGATCGGCATGCCGCGCGCGGTGGCCAGCGACCACTCGCGCATGGCGACCGAGAACAGCATCGCCAGCGGGTGGTCCGGGGCGCCGCCGATGCGCTCGTACAGCTCCTCGAGCGAGCCGCCCGACCAGAACGACTCCTCGAACTCCTCAGCCTTGGCGCGCAGCCGCTTCAGCTGGCGCGACTTGTCGAAGATGATCGCCCAGCACCAGAACGAGGCCAGCAGCAGGATCATCAGCACCAGCTTGACCACGAAGTCGGCCTGGCGCACCAGGCCCCAGATCGACAGGTCGGTGACCACGCCCGCAGCCTGCAGCTCTACCGCTTCCATGTACCCGCCATCGTCTCGTTACCCTGCACCGCCCGGTCGCGGCCGCACCGGAACGGCGCCACCGCCGCCTTGACCGCGCCCGGCAGCCGCCCCGGGCGGCCGTCGCCGCGCACGCAGACGATGCGCATCTCGATGCGCGCCAGCGCCTCGCGGCCGCGGTGCACCGACTGCTCGATGCTGATTGCCGCGCCCGACAGGGCAAGGACGCGCGTGCGCACCTCGAGCGCATCGTCGAGGCGCGCCGGCGCCTGATACTCGATCCGGCAGTCGCGTACCGCGAACGCAAGCCCCTGCTCGGCCGCCAGGCGCGAGTGGTCGATGCCGCAGCTGCGCAGCAGCTCGGTGCGCGCCCGTTCCGCGAACTTCAGATAGTTCGCGTAATAAACGATGCCGGCGGCATCGGTGTCCTCGTAATAGACCCGCACCGGCCATACGTGGACTCTGCCGCCGCCCGGATCAACCGTCATCGGCGGGCTCCGTGCCCAGCAGGTTGAGCTGGCTGAGCGCGTCGCGCCGCGGCTCGAGCCCGAGGTGGCGGAATCCGAGCTCGGTCAAGAGCCGCCCGCGCGGGCTGCGCTGGACGAAGCCCTGCTGCATCAGGTAGGGCTCGATGACGTCCTCGATCGTGTCGCGCTCTTCCGACAGCGCCGCCGCCATGGTGTCGACGCCCACCGGGCCGCCGCCGAAATGGTTGGCGATGCAGGCGAGGTAGCGCCGGTCCATCGCGTCGAGGCCGCGGGCGTCGACCTCGAGCCGGGCAAGCGCGTCGGCGGCGGCGGCGAAGTCGACCTCCTCGGCGCCGGCGATGGTGGCGAAGTCGCGCACCCGCCTGAGCAGGCGCACCGCCACCCTCGGCGTGCCGCGCGCGCGGCACGCGATCTCGTGCGCGCCGTCCTCGGTCAAGGTCATCGCCATCACCCGCGCCGCGCGGCGGACCACCGCCTCAAGCTCCTCGGGCCGGTAGAAGCGGACCCTGAGCGGAATCCCGAAGCGGTCGCGCAGCGGCGTGCCGACCAGGCCGGAGCGGGTGGTGGCGCCGATCAGGGTGAACGGGTTGAGGTCGATGCGCACCGAGCGCGCGCCCGGGCCCTCGCCGATGATCAGGTCGAGCTGGAAGTCCTCCATCGCCGGATAGAGGATCTCTTCCACCTGCGGCGACAGGCGATGGATCTCGTCGAGGAACAGCACGTCGCGCGGCTCGAGATTGGTCAGCAGCGCGGCGAGGTCGCCGGGGCGCGCGATCACCGGGCCGGAGCTGGCGCGGAAGCCGACGCCGAGCTCGCGGGCGACGATCTGGGCGAGGGTGGTCTTGCCGAGCCCCGGCGGGCCGAACAAGAGCACGTGGTCGAGCGCCTCGCGGCGGGCGCGCGCGGCGTCGACGAACACGCGCAGGTTGGCGCGCAGCTCGTCCTGGCCGATGAAGTCGTCGAGGGTCTCGGGGCGAAGCCCGGCCTCGGCCGCGTCCGCGCTCTCGAACCGGGACGCGACCAGGCGCGCATCCTCCGACCCGGTCGCGCTCATGCCGACGCCAGCTCCCTCAGGCCGTGGCGGATCAGGCTGGCCACGTCACCGTCCGCGCCCAGCCTGCGGGCGGCGGCGGCGATGGCGGTGAACGCCTCGCTGCGCCCGTAGCCGAGATTGACCAGCGCCGAGACCGCCTCGCCCGACGCGCCGCTGCCGGGCACCGGCCCGGCGGACGCCGCGGGCGCCACGGCCATGGCCACGACCTTGTCCTTGAGCTCGGCGACGATGCGGCCTGCGACCTTGGGCCCGACCCCGCCCACGCGCCGCAACGCGGCCGCGTCCTGGGCGGCGACGGCGGTGGCAAGCTGCTCCGGGCTGAGCACCGACAGCACCGCCATCGCGACCCGCGCACCGACCCCTTGCACGGTCAGCAGCCGGCGGAACCACGCCCGCTCCGCGGCGCTGGCGAAGCCGTAGAGATGGATGTGGTCGTCGCGGACATGGGTCTCGATCAGCAGGTCGACCTCGGCGCCGGGCCCAGGCAGCGACTCGCAGGTACGCCTGGGACAGAACACCAGATAGCCGACCCCGCCGACCTCGACCACGACGCCCGCCTCGTCGTTCGAATCGAGCCGGCCGCGCAGGCGCGCGATCACGACCCGCTCCCGGCCGCAAGCCACACCGCCGCCGCATCGTCGCGCCAGCGGTTGGTGGTGGCGGCGTGGTGGGCATGGCAGATCGCCACCGCCAGCGCGTCGGCCGCATCGTCGCTGTCGGGGCGGCAGCCGGGCAGCAGGTGGCGGACCATCAGGCCGACCTGGCGCTTGTCCGCGCGCCCGGCGCCGACCAGCGCCTTCTTGACCTGGCGATTGTGGTATTCGGCGACCGCCAGGCCGGCGCTGGCCGGCGCCAGCAGCGCGACGCCGCGCGCCTGGCCGAGCTTGAGCGCCGAGGCCGGGTTGCGGTTGACGAAGGTCTCCTCGACCGCGGCGCTGGCCGGGGCATAGGTCAGGATCACCTGGGCGAGCCCGCGATACAACGTGGCCAGCCGCGCCGCCAGCGGCGCGCGCGCGTCGGTGCGCACCGTGCCGCAGGCGACGAAGGCAAGCCTCGTTCCGGCGCAGTCGAGCACCCCCCAGCCGGTCGCGCGCAGTCCCGGGTCGAGGCCGAGCAGCCTCATCGCCCCGCCCCTCGTCCCGCCTCGCCGCGCGCGCCCGCCGCCGCCATGCTCAGGCGCCCGCGCTCAGCCGCTGCATGACCTCGTCGGGGATCTCGAAGTTGGCCGACACCGATTGGACGTCGTCGCTGTCCTCGAGCGCCTCGATCATCCTGAGCAGGGTCGCCGCCTCGCCCTCGTCGACCTCGACCGTGTTCTGCGGCAGCCACTCGAGCCCGGCAGAGCTCGGCGCGCCGAAGCGCTGGGCGAGCGCCTCGCGGACGTCGTTGAGCCGCTCGGGCCGGCAGGTGACGACGTGGCCCGAGCTGCCGCTGTCGACGTCGTCGGCGCCGGCCTCGACCGCGGCCTCGAACATTGCGTCGGCGCTGGCGGCGCCGGCCGGATAGCGGATCGTGCCGGCGCGGTGGAACATGAAGTTGACGCTGCCGGACTCGCCGAGCGAGCCGGCGTGCTTGGTGAACGCCGAGCGCACCGCGGCCGCGGTGCGGTTGCGGTTGTCGGTCAGCGCCTCGACGATCACGGCGACGCCGCCGGGGCCGTAGCCCTCGTAGCGGATCTCCTCGAAGGACGCCTCGTCGCCGCCGCCGGCGCCTTTCTTGATCGCGCGCTCGATGTTGTCCTTGGGCATGTTGGCGACGCGCGCGGCGGCGATCGCGGCACGCAGGCGCGGATTGGTCGCCGGGTCGGGCAGGCCGGTCTTGGCGGCGACGGTCAGCTCGCGCGCGAGCTTGGCGAACATCTTGGCGCGCTTCGCGTCCTGCGCGCCCTTGCGGTACATGATGTTCTTGAACTGCGAATGGCCGGCCATCGAGCCTCAGACCTTCCCTTGTCGCGGCGCGCTGCTCACGGGCGCGCGCCGAGCCCCCGCATCCTGCCCGTCGGCGCCTGTCAACATACCAGATATTGAGGTCCGCAACAGGCCTACGCCCCAATGAACCAGTGCCTAAAGCATCTCGGCTAACAAACCATTATGGCGACAATTTGTCGCCGCGCGCGTGGCCGCGCGCGCGCTCACAGCGGCCACCGCGGCTTGAGCCTGCCGCCGCACGCCAGCGGCCCGATGCGGCGGGCGAGGCCGGTCGCCTCATCGGTCTCGACGAACACCGCGCACAAGGTGCCCGCGCCGGTCGCCGGCGTGATCCGCCCGACCGGCATCTTGGAGCGGAACTTCTGCACCCACATCCCCTTGTCGCTGCCGATCACCGAGTCGTAGTCGCCGCACATGCCGGCGTCGGTCTGGAACCCGGTGCCGCCGGCCAGCACCATGGCATCGCCGGTCGGCACGTGGGTGTGGGTGCCGACCACCAGGCTCGCGCGGCCGTCGAGGAAGTGCCCGATCGCCTGCTTCTCGCTCGAGGTCTCGGCATGCACGTCGATGACCGCGGCGTCGATGTCGGCGCCGAGCCGATGGTTGGCGAACGCCTGGTCGAGGCAGGCGAACGGGTCGTCGAGCGGGTCCATGAACAGCCGGCCCATGACGTTGATCACCAGCACCCGCTTGCCGCGCTGGGTGTTGAACACGCCGGCGCCCTGTCCGGGCGTGGTCGCCGGCGGGTAGTTGCACGGGCGCAGCAGGCGCGGCTCGCGCGGCAGCAGGGTGACCACCTCGCGCTGGTCCCAGACGTGGTTGCCGGTGGTAATCACGTCGACCCCCGCCTCGAACAGGTCGTCGGCGATCGGGGCGGTGATGCCGAAGCCGCCGGCGGCGTTCTCGCCGTTGGCGACCACGAAGTCGATCTCGAGCTCGCGCTTGAGCCGGGGCAGGTGCTCGGCGATCGCCGCCCGCCCGGAGCTGCCGACGATGTCGCCGCAGAACAGGATCCTCATCGCGCCGCCCCGATGTGAAGCGCGCCGCGCTCGGTGACGATCCAGTCGAGCGCCATGTCGTGCGGCTCGCGCGGCAGGCGGGATACCTCCTGGGCGGCGAAGGCGAGGCCGACCGACAGCCGCCCGCTGCCCTCGAGCGCCGCCAGGGTCAGGTCGTAATAGCCGGCGCCGAAGCCGAGCCGGTAGCCGTCGCGGTCGAAGGCGAGCAGCGGCACCAGCAGGCAGTCGGGGACCACGCGCGGACGATCGGGCGCCGGCACGCTGGTGGCGAACACGCCCTCGGTCAGCGCCTCCCCCGGCGCCCAGGCGCGAAAGGCGAGCGGCGTGCCGGGCCGCTCGGCGACCGGCAGGCACAACGGGTGGCCACGGGCATGGAGGGCAATCATCAACGGCCTCGGGTCGACCTCGTCGGCGAACGGCCAATATCCGGACACGACCGCGGCCGGCGCCAGCGCAACGGCGGCAAGGACATTGTCGGCAATCCGCGCCGCGGCCTCGGCGCGCGCGCCGGCGCCGATGCGCGCGCGGCGCTCGAGGCACTCCGCACGCAGCCGCGCCTTCTCGGCCGCCGGCGCTAGCGGCACCCGGACGCGGTGGGCGGGACCGCCTCGACCGTTGGCGTTGTGTGCCACTGTGGCCTGCATGTGCAGGTGGGTGCCATATACCGACGGCAGGCCGCCGGCAGGGACAGCCCCCAAGTGGAGCTATGTTGGCCCAGGGACATGTTCGCCTGCGACGAATCGCGCAGTACCCGCCCGCCGCTATACGTAGAGCGTCTCCAGGCGTCCGGCAATACGGTCGAGCCGCTCGGCCATACCGTCGAGGGCCGTGGCGAAGTCGGTTTTGCCGCCGCCGACGCCGCCGCCGCCCGGCCCGGTCTTGTCGTAGGCATCCGACAGCTCGTCGGCCACCGTCAGCGCCGCCAGCACCATCAGGTGGGTATCGCCGACCTGGCCGAGGTTGACGTTGCCGCGCTTGAGCAGGTTCCTGACCACGGCGTCGATATACGCCCCGAGCTGGCGCAGGTGCTCCTGCTCGCCGTCCTCGCACTGGACCGCATACGACCTGCCGTTGATCTGCACCTTGACTTGGGGCATGGCTCCTGTCCCGTTTGGCGCGGCTCAGCCGCCGAGCATGCCGCGCACGCGCGCGATCGTCTGGTCGAGGCGGTCGGTGGCGGTGTCGGTCAGCGCCTTGAGGTCGTCATAGCGCTGCTGCAGCGCCTTGAGCTCCGCGGCCAGGCGGTCGCGGTCGGCGCGCACGCCGGCAAGCTCGGCCGAGGCGGCGCGCCGGCCGGACCCGGCACCGGCGCTCGCCGCGTGCTCGACCGCCGCCTCCAGCCGGTCGAGCGCGGCCTCGATGCGCCCGCGCGCCTGTTCGATGGTCGCCATCCGCCCCCGCGTCGGTGTCCGCCCGGCGCGCCCGCAGGGCTTGCGCGGGCTCGCCGGACGGCCAGCATATCGGCCGCTCGCCGCGACCGTCAACGACGCCAACTCGCCGGTTGACGGCGCACCGCCGGGCGGTATGTTCGCCCAAGCTCGCGCGCGCCTCGACTCAGGCGGCGCGGGGTTGCGCCAAAGCTTCGGAAAACGCTTGCCCATGACCGTACCCAAGGCATCGCCCGCGGCCTCGGACGTGGTCGCCGCGCCGAGCCAGCGCGACCTCGCCAACGCCATCCGCGCGCTGGCGATGGACTCCGTGGAGGCGGCGAAGTCCGGCCATCCGGGCATGCCGATGGGCATGGCCGACGTGGCCACGGTGCTGGTCCATCGGTTCCTCGCCTTCGATGCCGCGGCCCCCGACTGGCCCGACCGCGACCGGCTGGTGCTGTCCGCCGGGCACGGCTCGATGCTGCTCTACGCGATCCTGTACCTGACCGGCACCGCCGGCATGACCATCGACGACATCCGCAACTTCCGCCAGCTCGGCAGCCCCGCGGCGGGCCATCCGGAATACGGCCACGCGCCCGGCATCGAGACCACCACCGGGCCGCTCGGCCAGGGGCTTGCCAACGCGGTCGGCATGGCGCTCGCCGAGCGCCTGATGGCGGCGCGCTACGGCGCCGACCTGGTCGACCATTTCACCTACGTCATCGCCAGCGACGGCGACCTGATGGAAGGCATCAGCCACGAGGCGGCCTCGCTCGCCGGCCATCTCCGCCTCGCCAAGCTGATCGTGCTGTTCGACGACAACCACGTCTCGATCGACGGCCCGACCGAGCTTGCGGTCTCCGACGACCAGCCGGCGCGGTTCCGCGCGCTCGGCTGGGACGTGGCGGCGTGCGATGGCCACGACGCGGAGGCGGTGGCGGCGGCGATCGCGCGCGCGCGCCGGACCGACCGGCCGTCGCTGATCGCCTGCCGGACCACCATCGGCTACGGCGCGCCGACCAAGCAGGGCACCGCGGCGACCCACGGCGCGCCGCTCGGTGCGGACGAGGTCGCGCTGGCGCGCGCCCGCCTCGGCTGGCCGTCGCCGCCGTTCGAAGTGCCGGCGGCGGTACTCGGCGCGTGGCGCACGGCGGGCAGGCGCGGGGCGGCGGCGCGCGTTGCCTGGCAGGCGCGCCTTGCCGCCGCGCCCGCGCGCGCGCGCTTCGAGCGCGTGCTCGCCGGCACCCTTCCCGACGGCCTCGCGCCGGCGCTCGCGGCGCTGAAAGCGCGGCTGGCGAGCGACGCGCCCAGGATCGCCACCCGCAAGGCGTCCGAGATCGCGCTCGAGGTGATCAACGCCGAGGTCGAGTGCACGGTCGGCGGCTCCGCCGACCTGACCGGCTCGAACAACACCCGCACCAAGGGCATGGCGGCGGTCGCGCCGGGCGACTTCGCCGGCCGCTACGTCTTCTACGGCGTGCGCGAGCACGCCATGGCTGCGGTGATGAACGGCATCGCGCTCCACAAGGGCCTGATCCCCTATGGCGGCACCTTCCTGATCTTTTCCGACTACGCGCGCCCGGCGATGCGGCTCGCGGCGCTGATGGGGCTCAGGGTGATCTACGTGCTGACCCACGATTCGATCGGCCTCGGCGAGGACGGCCCGACCCACCAGCCGGTCGAGCACCTGGCGAGCCTGCGCGCGATGCCCAACCTGTGGGTGTTCCGCCCGGCGGACGCCATCGAGTGCGCGGAGTGCTGGGAGCTCGCGCTCGCGCGCAGCTCAGGTCCGTCGGTGATCGCATTGACCCGCCAGGGCGTGCCGTGCGTGCGCGCGGGCGCCGGGCCCGCCAACCGCTCGGCCGAAGGCGCCTACGAGATCGCCGCGGCCGAGGGGCGGGCGCAGGCGACCATCCTCGCCACTGGCTCCGAGGTGGCGGTCGCGCTCGCCGCGCGCGCGGTCCTGGAGGGCGAGGGCATTGCCACCCGGGTGGTGTCGATGCCGTGCTGGGAGCTGTTCGCCGAGCAGCCCGCGGCCAAGCAGGCCGAGGTGCTCGGCCCCGGCACGGTGCGCGTCGCGGTCGAGGCGGCGTCGCCCCAGGGCTGGGCGCGGTGGGGCGTCGATGAGACAACAATGATTGCCATGCGAACATTCGGCGCCTCGGCGCCCGCCGAGCGTCTGTTCGCGCATTTCGGCATCACCGCCGAGGCGGTGGCGGAGGCGGTCCGGCGCAAGCTCTGAGCGCGGCGCGGACGGCCTGCGGAAAGGAGGCGGACGTGGCGATTCGGATCGGGATCAACGGCTTCGGGCGGATCGGCCGGCTGGTGATGCGCGCCGCGGCCGAGGCGGGGCGGAACGACGTCCAGGTGGTCGGCATCAACGACCTCGGGCCGGTCGAGACCAACGCGCACCTGTTCCGCCACGACTCGGTGCACGGGCGGTTCGCGGGCGAGGTCAAGGTCACGGGCGACGCCATCGACATCGGCGCAGGCGCAATCAAGGTCACCGCCCTGCGCGAGCCGGCGAAGCTGCCGTGGCGCGAGCTCGGCGTCGACGTGGCGCTCGAATGCACCGGCCGCTTCACCGACCGCGCCGCGGCGGCGGCGCATCTGGAGGCCGGCGCGCGCAAGGTGCTGGTCTCGGCGCCGGCCAAGGGCGCGGACCTGACGGTGGTGTTCGGGGTCAACCACGACCGTCTCACGCCCGAGCACCAGGTGGTGTCGAATGCGTCGTGCACCACCAATTGTCTCGCGCCGGTGGCCAAGGTGCTCAACGACGCGGTCGGCATCGAGCGCGGCTTCATGACCACCATCCATGCCTACACCGGCGACCAGCCGGTGCTGGACACCCTGCACAAGGACCTGCACCGGGCGCGCGCCGCGGCGATGTCGATGATCCCGACCTCGACCGGCGCGGCGCGGGCGGTCGGCCTGGTGCTGCCCGAGCTCGCCGGCAAGCTCGACGGCACCGCGATCCGGGTGCCGACGCCGAACGTGTCCCTGATCGACCTCACCTTCGCCGCCGCGCGCAAGACCAGCGTCGATGAGATCAACGACGCGGCGCGAAAGGCGGCGGCGGGGCCGATGCGCGGCGTGCTCGCGACCTGCGATGCGCCGCTGGTGTCGATGGACTTCAACCACGACCCGGCGAGCTCGACCTTCGACCTCGGCCAGACCCAGGTGATCGACGGCCGCTTCGTGCGCGTGCTCGCCTGGTACGACAACGAGTGGGGCTTCTCCAACCGGATGAACGACGTCGCCGCGGTCCTGGGCGCGCTGTAGGACCGGCGATCGTGGCCGCATGCATGGCGGACCTCATCCTTCGAGACGCCCGCTGCGCGGGCTCCTCAGGATGAGGTTTGTCGTAAGTGAGAGCCTCATCCTGAGGAGGGCCAGGGGCCCGTCTCGAAGGATGAGGCGGGCGGCCGCAATTCGTGACGCCGGGCGCTAGGCGGGCGTGGAAAAGCTGAGCCTGCTACGCGATCTCGACGTCGGCGGCCGGCGGGTGCTGCTGCGCCTCGACCTCAACGTACCGGTCGACGACCACCACCGGATCACCGACGACACCCGCATCCGGCGCGCGCTGCCGACGCTCCGCGAGCTGTGCGAGCGCGGCGCGCGCACCGTCATCCTGTCGCATTTCGGCCGGCCCAAGGGCCGACGCGTGGAGGAGATGTCGCTGGGCTTCCTGTCGGCGCCGCTGAGCGACGCGCTCGCGCGCGACGTCGCGGTGGCGAGCGACTGCATCGGCAAGGGCCCCGAGGCGGTCGCCGCCGCACTCGAGCCGGGCGCGGTGGCGCTGTTCGAGAACCTCCGCTTCCACGCCGGCGAGGAGGCGAACGACGCCGGCTTCGCGGACGCGCTCGCGCGCTCGGGCGACGCCTATGTCAACGACGCGTTCTCGGTCTGCCATCGCGCGCATGCCTCGGTGGTCGGGCTGCCGGCGCGCCTCGCGCACGCGGCCGGGCAGGCGCTCGAGGCCGAGCTCGAGGCGCTCGACGCCGCGCTTGGCCACCCGGCGCGGCCGCTGCTCGCGATCGTCGGCGGCGCCAAGGTGTCGACCAAGATCGGCGTGCTCGCAAACCTGATCGGCAAGGTCGACCTGCTCGCCATCGGCGGCGCCATGGCCAACACCTTTCTCGCCGTACAGGGCCACGGCGTCGGCGCCTCGCTGTGCGAGCCCGAGCTCGCGGATGCGGCACGCCGGATCATGGCCGATGCGCAGGCCGCGGGGTGCGAGATCATCCTGCCGGTCGACGCGGTGGTGGCCGATGCGCTCCGCGCCGGTGCCGAGCCCGCCATCGTCGCGGTCGACGCGGTGCCGGCCGGCAAGATGATCCTCGACATCGGGCCGGCCTCGGCGGACGCCATCGGCAACCGCATCCCGGACTGCCGCACCTTGTTGTGGAACGGCCCGGTCGGGGCGTTCGAGGTCCACCCGTTCGATACCTCGACCGTGCTGCTCGCGCGCACCGCCGCGACCATGACCCGGGCGGGCGCGCTGGTCAGCGTCGCCGGCGGCGGCGATACCGTGGCGGCACTCGCCCATGCCGGCGCCGAGGCCGGCTTCACCTATGTCTCGGCCGCAGGCGGCGCGTTCCTCGAATGGCTCGAGGGCAAGACGCTTCCCGGCGTCGCCGCGCTGATGGCGGACTAGCATGGTCATGGGGTGGTGATCGTCCACGGGCCGGACCACATCGAGGCCTGCTTCGCGGCGGCCGAGCAGTCCGGGCGCGCGCTGAGCGCACTGGTCGCGGCGTGGGCGGGCGCGGCTTACGGGCCGCTCTACCTGGCCGCGGCGGTCGCTGCCGCGCGCGCCCGCCATCCGCGGGCCGAGGTGCGGATCGCGCTCGACTGCGCCGACGACGCCGGCCGGGCCATGGCGGCGCTGCGTAGCGGCTGGCAACGGCTCGCCTTCAGCGGCCGGGCGGACGTGCGCGCGCGCATCGCCGGCATGGCCGAAGCGCAAGGCGCGATGCTGATCGAGTCGCACACGGGGCCGGTGCTCGACCTCGCCGGCGAGGCCGCGCCCGAGGCCGCGCTCGCGCGCCGGCTGGCCGATTGCAAATGACCCGACCCTGGGCTAAGCACCGGTCTTGCGCGGCCGGCACACGCAGGCAACGGAGGCTACGATGAGAGTGACCCAGCGGGTGCGCAGGATTCTCGCCAACTACGAGAGCGACAACCCCGGCACCAAGGCCAATCTCGCGCGCATCCTGATGCACGGCCGGCTGGCGGGCAGCGGCCGGCTGGTGATCCTGCCGGTCGACCAGGGCTTCGAGCACGGCCCGGCGCGCAGCTTCGCGCCCAATCCGCCGGCTTACGATCCGCACTACCATTTCCAGCTCGCGATCGACGCCGGGCTCAGCGCCTACGCCGCGCCGCTCGGCATGATCGAGGCGGGCGCGGACAGCTTTGCCGGCGCGATCCCGACCATCCTCAAGCTCAACAGCGCCAACAGCCTCGCGGTGACCAAGGACCAGGCGGTGACAGGCTCGGTCGCGGACGCGCTCAGGCTGGGCTGCGCGGCGATCGGCTTCACCCTCTATCCCGGCTCCGAGGACCAGTACGAGATGATCGAGGAGCTGCGCGAGCTGGCCGAGGAGGCCAAGGCGGCGGGTCTCGCGGTGGTGGTCTGGTCGTACCCGCGCGGCGGCAAGCTGTCGAAGGAGGGCGAGACCGCAATCGACGTGACCGCCTATGCGGCGCAGCTCGCGGCGCTGCTCGGCGCCCACATCATCAAGGTCAAGCCGCCGACCGAGCACATCGAGCAGGACGAGGCGCGCAAGGTCTACCAAGCGCAGGGCATCGACGTGTCGTCTTTGCGCGCGCGCATCGCCCACGTCGTGCAGTCGGCGTTCAACGGCCGCCGCCTGGTCGTGTTCTCGGGCGGCGCGGCCAAGGGCACCGAGGGCCTGCTCGACGAGATCCGCGAGATCCGCGACGGCGGCGCCACCGGCTCGATCATCGGCCGCAACAGCTTCCAGCGCTCGCGCAAGGACGCGCTCGCTTTGCTCGATACGATCGTCAGGATCTATCAGGGCAAGGCGTGAGCCGCGAACGCTGCCGGCTGTACCTGATCACGCCACCGGGTCTCGGCCACGACCGGGCGGCGCTCGACGCGTTCGCCATCCAACTCGCGGGCGCGCTGGCGGCGGGCGACGTCGCCTGCGTCCAGCTCCGCCTCAAGGGCGCGGACGATGCCGCCGTGCTGCGCGCGGCCGCGGCGCTGATGCCGCCCTGTCATCGGCGCGAGGTCGCAGTCCTGGTCAACGACCGTGCCGACCTCGCCGCGCGCGCCGGCGCCGATGGCGTCCATATCGGTGCCGAGGACGGCGGCTACGCGCGTGCGCGCGCCCTGGTCGGCGAGGGGCGCATCGTCGGCGTGAGCTGCTACGATTCGCGCCATCTGGCGCTGGAGGCGGCCGAGGCCGGCGCCGACTACGTCGCCTTCGGCGCGTTCTTCCCGACCGCGACCAAGCAGCCGCCGGCGCAGGCCGGCCTCGATTTGTTGCGCTGGTGGCAGGAGATGATCACCGTGCCCTGCGTCGCCATCGGCGGCATCACCGCCGACAACTGCGCCCCGCTGGTCGAGGCCGGCGCCGACTTCCTGGCCGTCATCTCCGGCGTCTGGGATTACCCGGACGGCCCGGCGGCGGCGGTGCGCGCCTTCAACGCCGAGATCGACCGGGCGATGGCGCGCGCCGACATCGATTCGGCCTGAGCCGGCATGTCACCCGATCTCTCCCAATAGCGGCACCGCATCCAGGAACCAGTAGGACAAGACCGACAGCTGGCCGGTGAGCATGGCGAGGCCGATCGCCACCATCACGCCACCCGCGGCAAGCTGCAGCACCATTCCCGCGCGGCGCGCTGACCGTAGCCAGTAGACGATTCGCTCGACCAGCAGTGCGGAGATCAGGAACGGGACGCCGAGACCCAGGGAATAGAAACCGAGCAGGGTCACGCCTCCCGAGACCGTCGCCGAGGTCGCGCCGACAGTGAGAATCGCGCCGAGGATCGGGCCGATGCACGGCGTCCAGCCGAAGGCGAAGGCGAGACCCAGCAGATAGGCGGACTCGGGCCGGCCGCCGACGACCGGCAAGGTCAGGCGCAGGTCCCTGAGCAGCCAAACCGGCTTGATCAGGCCAAGAGTGACGATGCCGAACAGGGCGACGATGGCGCCCCCGACCAGCGTCAGCTGCTCGCGATATGCGAGCAGGAGCTGCCCAGCCGCGGTCGCGCTGGCGCCGAGCAGCACGAACACGGTCGAGAAGCCGAGCACGAAGGCAAAGGCGAGAACGACCACCGTGAGTCGAAACCGTGCGTCGCGCGGCTCGTCCGGGTCGACCACCGAGCGACCGGCTATGTAGGACAGATAGCCCGGCACCAGCGGCAGCACGCACGGCGACAGGAACGAGACAAGACCGGCGCCAGCCGCGGTCAGCAGGCCTATGTTGCTGGCCGGATCCATGGCGGTCGCCGGGCTGGCGACATCAGCCCTCTACGTCACTGGAACCGCGTGCCTTGGCGATCGAGCCCTGGAGCGTGCCGAGGTCGGTCGCCCCGCGGATGATGTCCTGGCCGACGACGAAGCCGGGCGTACCGGTGATCCGCAGATCCAGCGCCAGCCTCATGTTGCGCTCGATCGCCGCCGCGATCGCCGGATCCTCCATGTCGCGCCTGAGTGCCTCGAGGTCCAACCCGATCTCGTTCGCGATGTCGGTGACGGCGTCGTCGTCCGCTCGCTTTGCAACCATCATGGCCGTGTGGAACGCGACATACTTGCCCTGCCTGTGGGCGGCCAGCGCCGCCTTCGCGGCCGTGACCGAGTTGGCCCCCAGGATCGGGAACTCCTTGTAGACGACGCGCAGCTCGCCGTCGGCGGCCACGGCCTCCTGGACCACCGGCGCGACTCGGCGGCAGTAAGGGCAGTTGTAGTCGAAGAACTCGACCAGCGTGACGTCGCCCGCCGGATTGCCGCCCACCGGACTGTCGGGATCGCGCAGAATCTCGCCGGCCCGCTCGTCCAGGGCGGTGATCGCCCGGGTCTCCTGCTCCGCCTGCTCGCGGTCGCGGAGCGCGGTGACGGATTCCAGGATGACCTGCGGGTTGCGCATCAGGTAGTCGCGAACACGGCGGTCGAACTCGTCCTCGGGCACGCCGGCGACGTCCGTTCGTTCGCCGCCGGCGCGCTCGAAGCCCGGATCGGCCCACAGCCAGAATGCCGCCCCGGCCGCCAGCAGGACCGCCAGCAGGCTGACGGGGACAAGTGTCGTCGCAACGCGGTACTTGGGCATCTCGACAATCCTCGCATCCGTTCAGGATTTGGCCGACCGCGACCATCGACTTTCCAATTGGCCGAACAGGTCCCACAGCCAGTCGAGGACTCCGGCCGGCTCGTCATGGCCGTGCGGGTTTGTGATATCGTTGACGAGCGCGTTCAGGAACACGACCAGGCTGGTCGGCTCGAACTTCAAGCCATGAAAGTTGGCGCGCCAACGGCCACGGCTGTCGATGACATGGGTCACCACCCCGTGGATCTGATAGCCATCCTCGGTCTTAGTGAACTTGTGGCCGAACTGTTCCGCCAGGTTGCGCGTCACGTCCTCGGGCTGTTCGGGACCGGCCGTGAGATAGAGCCAGTTGACCGGATCGAGCCCGTGCGCCACGCCGAAATCTCGCAAGACGTCGGGCGTATCGTTCCCGGGATCGGTGGTGATGGTCACGAACCGGACCTGGTCCGTCATCGGCGTCTGGTTGACCATCGCCTGGATGTCGGCGAGGCGGTCGGCATGGAGCGGGCACACGTCGGGGCAACTCGTGTAGATGAAGTGCAGCACGACGACCTTGCCGAGAAGGTCTGCCGGAGAGACGCGCTCGCCGCCCGAGCCGAGCAGCGTGAAATCCGGCGTCGGCTTATCGACCGGCTGGAAATATTGCTCCCGGTCGCGCAGCTCGCCCTCGAGCTCGTCGAGCGAATGCGCAGCCGCCGGTGCCACGGCCGCGAGCGACAGGACGAGAAGGATCGGCAGCCGCCTGAGGAGCCGCATCGTTCGAGAGCTCCGCCTCGCCGCACTTTCTGCCCACCTTGTGGACTGGCGGGTCAGTACTTCATCGCTTCGTGTCCGGGGCCGTGGGACCATCACGGCGCCACTGCTCGTTCGGCCGGCCAGCGCCACGATCACCTGTCGTGCCCTCCATCATCTGGGCGCATTGGTCCGTCATCCGGCCCATCTGCCCCATCATGTTCATCATTCCCATCATCCCGCCTTGGCCCATCATGCCGCCCTGTCCCATCATGCCGGGGCCCATCATCGATCCGCGTGAGTCGTCTGAGTCGTGGGCATAGAGGGCCGGCGCGGCGGCGAGGCCGCCGGCGAGAACGGCGGCGAGGGCGAGAGTCCTTGTGGACTTATGCATCGGGATTTCTCCTTGTCTCTTGGGGTTGGGCGTCGATCGCGACGCCGGGTGCAGCGAAGACGACGGGCTCGCCAACAAGGCCGTCGCCGTTTGCAACTTGCCATTCGACGACGGCGGTCTCGGCGGGCGTGACCCGGCTGGTCGCCGTTGCACCGGGCTCGACGGGGCGCGCGGTGCCTGCCGCACACGAGCGCCCGGCCATCTTGTTCATGCACAGGCCGAGGGCGCACATCGCCAGGCACGGCAACACGCCGAGCAACAGCGGCGCGAGCCCGATCGCCACCAGCCAGCTCCAGTTGGCGGCGAGGCCGATGGCGAGCGCCGCGCCCGCAGCGATCATGATGCCGCGACGGCCGCTGAGATGACGTCGGAGGCCGTTGAGCACGTCGCGAGCCGGCCCAGGGCTGGAGATCGCGGGTACCCTCAATAACGTCATGATGGAGGTCCTTCCTTGTGACTGAGAGGACGTAGTGCTTCCGGTAACGGTAAGGTCAAGGCTTGGGCGTAGCGGACGTCCGCGCCGCTTGGCGGTCTCGTGGCGGCGGCACGTCGTGGGCGCGCAAGCGCGGGATCGCTGCGCTCGGGCCCGGCGCTCATCTGGCGCGCGACGACATCGCCGAGGAAGGCGATCATGTCCGGCGCGTCCCACTCGGCCGGGCCGACCAGGCGGCCGAGCTCGCGCCCCTCGCGGTCGATCAGGAGCGTCGTCGGCAGTCCGACGACGTTCAGCGCGGGTGCTGCCTGCCCCGAGTCGTCGATGTGGAGCGCAAGTCCGGACACGCCGACCTCGTCGTAGAACTCGCGCACGACCTCCGCCCCGCCTCGGTCGATCGACAAAGCGATCACCTCGAAGTCCGGGCCGCCAAGCTCCGCCTGGAGCCGGTCGAGGCTGGGTATCTCGCGCCGGCACGGGACGCACCACGTCGCCCAGATGTTGAGCAGCACGACCTTCCCCCGGAAGTCCGCGAGCGATCGGGCGCCGCCGTCGGCGCCGGCGAACCCGACGTTCGGAACGGTACCCGGACGATCGAGCAACGGGATGACCGCGGCGCCCGGCGAGGGGGACGGGGTCTCGGCCAGCGACGGCGTGGCCTCCAAGCCTTTGTGCTCGGCGCGAAAGGTGAGGAACGAATTTCCCGCGTAGCCGAGAAGCAAGGCAGAAGCGGCGGCGATGGCGACGGTCGTCGCTACAATCGCGATCTTGCGTACGGACGGCGGCGCGGACTTAAGGATCGTCAGACGCATTTGCACGTCTCCCGTCCTCGCGCAGCCGCGCGACCAGCGGCAGGATCGTCCGGTCGAGGTCCTTCTGCGTCACCGGGCCGATATGCTTGTGCGCGATCCCGCCGTCGGGAGAGATCACGAAGGTCTCGGGCACGCCATAGACTCCGAAATCGATTCCGACGCGCCCATCGATGTCGGCGCCGGTGCGGGTATAGGGATCACCCAGGCTATCGAGCCAGCCCGCTGCGTCGGCCGGCCGGTCCTTGTAGTTGAGCCCGTGAATCGGGACGACGCCCTCGTCCGCGAGCCGCATGAACAAGGGGTGCTCGGCGCGGCACGCCGTGCACCACGACGCGAACACGTTGACCAGCGAAACCTCGCCGACCAGGTCGCCGCTCGCCAGGCCGAGCTCGCGCCCCTGCACCGGCGGCAGGCTGAATTCAGGCACCGGCTTGCCGACGAGAACCGATGGAATCTGGCTCGGATCGCGGCCGAGCCCCCAGGCGAATACGACGGCCAGGCCGAAAAACGCCAACAGCGG
>DASWHU010000141.1:0-6099 GCA_036398035.1 Alphaproteobacteria bacterium
TCGGAGTCGTTCCTCGACACCTATCTCGCCGCCGCCGGCGCCGATGCGCTCGACTCGGTGGGCTGCTACCGGATCGAGGGCCTCGGCGCCCAGCTGTTCGCCCGCATCGACGGCAGCCAGTTCGCGATCATGGGCCTGCCGCTGCTGCCCCTGCTCGGGTTCCTGCGCGAGCACCAGGTGCTCGGCGAATGATCTTGAGCGGCGGCGCGCGCATCGCCGGGGTAATCGGCTGGCCGGTGGCGCATTCGCGTTCGCCGCGCTTGCACGGCTACTGGTTGGACCGCTATCGGATCGATGGCGCCTATGTGCCGCTCGCCGTACCGCCGGCGCGGCTTGCCCAGGCGATCGCGGCGCTGCCGGCGCTCGGCTTCGTCGGTGCCAACGTCACCGTGCCGCACAAGGCGGCGGCGCTGGCGGCGGTCGACGAGGCCGACGCGCTCGCGCGCCGGATCGGCGCGGTCAACACCATCTCGGTGCGCCCCGATGCGAGCCTGTTCGGCACCAACACCGACGGCTACGGCTTGATCCAGAACCTTGATCAGGGCGCGCGCGACTGGCCGCGCGACCGCCCCGCGGCGGTGCTCGGCGCTGGCGGTGCCGCGCGCGCGGTGATCGTCGCGCTCGCCGACGCGGGGGTGCCCGAGGTCCGGCTGTGCAACCGCACGCGCGCGCGCGCGGAGGCGCTCGCCGACGAGATCGAGGCGCCGATCGCGGTGGCCGGCTGGGAGGTGCGCGCGGGCGCGCTCGACGGCGCCGGGCTCCTGGTCAACACCACCACCCTCGGCATGGCCGGCGCCGCGCCGCTCACGATTGATCTCGGCCCGCTGCCGGCGGACGCGGTGGTCGCCGACCTCGTCTACGTGCCGCTGGTCACGCCCTTGCTCGCCCAGGCCGCGGCGCGCGGCCTGCGCGTCGTCGACGGCCTCGGCATGCTGCTGCATCAGGCGCGCCCGGGCTTCCGCATGTGGTTCGGGCGCGACCCCGAGGTCAGCGCGGAGCTGCGCCGCTTCGTGCTCCAAGACCTCGCGCGGTGAGCAGGCGCATGCGGCGGCCGGTGGTGGTCGGGCTCACCGGCGGCATCGCCATGGGCAAGAGCGTGGCGGCGCGCGCGCTGCGCCGGCTCGGCGTGCCGCTGTTCGACGCCGACGCCGCGGTGCACCGGCTGCTCGCGCCGGGGGCCAAGGCGCACCGGCCGGTCGCAGCGGCCTTCCCCGACGCGCTGGTCGAGGGCCGCATCGACCGCGCCCGTCTCGGCGCGCGGGTGTTCGGCGACGACGCGGCGCTCGCCCGCCTGGAAGCGATCATCCATCCGCTGGTCGGCGAGGCGCGCCAGGCGTTCCTGCGCCGGGCGCGCGCGCTCGGCCGGCCGGTCGCCGTGCTCGACGTGCCGCTCCTGTTCGAGACCGGCGGCGAGGCGCGCTGCGACTACGTCGCCGTGGTCAGCGCGCCGCGCTTCGTCCAGCGTCGGCGCGCGCTGGCGCGCCCGGGCATGACCGAGAGCAAGCTCGCTGCGATCCTCGCCCGCCAGATGAGCGATGGCGACAAGCGCCGGCGCGCGGACTTCGTGATTCCCACCGGGCTCGGCCGGCGCGCCACCTTGTGCGCGATCCGGCGCATGCTCACAATGGTCGCCGATTCGCAACCCCGCTCACCCCCGGGTTTAACCCGGGGGTCACCGAGGCGCCATGCGCGAGGTCGTGCTCGACACTGAGACCACCGGCCTCGACCCGGCCTCGGGCCACCGGGTGGTCGAGATCGGCTGCCTCGAGCTGGTCAACCGGATCGCCACCGGGCGCACCTTCCACCACTATCTCGACCCCGAGCGCGACATCCCGCCGGAAGCGACCGAGATTCACGGTATCACCGCGGCGACGGTCGCCGGCAAGCCGGTGTTCGCCGACGTCGCCGGCGATCTGCTCGCCTTCCTCGCCGACTCGGCGCTGGTGATCCACAACGCGGCGTTCGACCTGGGCTTCCTCAATGCCGAGCTCGCGCGCATCGAGCGCCCGCAGATCCCGGCGCGGCGCGCGGTCGATACGGTCCAGATCGCGCGCCGCAAGTTTCCCGGCGCGCCGGCGAGCCTGGATGCGCTGTGCCGGCGCTTCGCCATCGACAACTCGGCGCGCACGCTCCACGGCGCGCTGCTCGACGCCGAGCTCCTGGCCGAGGTCTATGTCGAGCTGATCGGCGGCCGCCAGGCGGGGCTCGAGCTGGTCGCGGGCGCGGCGCAGGCCGAGGCGCTTGCGCCCGCAGACGCGCTGCCGGTGCGCCCGCCGCGCGCGCACGCCCCGAGCGAGGCCGAGCGCCAAGCGCACGAGGCGTTCATCGACACCTTGCCGAACGCGCTCTGGCGGTTGTAGCAGGAGGGTAACTGCCGAGGTCGTTTCCTCGCCGGCTGGATGTGACGAGGGTGGTTAAGCAAATTCAACTTTGGACGGCTCCGCGTCAGCACCCCAATGCGATACGAATGGCCTCCTTGTCCGCCGCGGTGACTGTTCGCGCGTTCCGGACCGCCTCAAAGATCTGTGGAGCAAGGCTCGGCAAAACGCGTCCAATGACGCCTCTGTCGCGGAGCGACTCCTCGATGACGTAGTCGTCGAACTCAAGCGGCTCGCCGCATTCCAGATTGCTGTCCCAGTCCAGGAAAGGATGGTCACTCTTACGTAATTCGACCGGAGTTTGCCACTTCGGCTCGGTATTGATTCGAAAAAAGAGACCCAAACTGGGCTCTATGCAAACGACCATTTTGGGTCCTGGTGGCCGTATACAGCCGTCGAAAATCCAGATCACATCGAGCGGCTTCAGCAACTTGCCTAAAGCCGAATGTACGGGGCCGCCTCGCGCAGATAAGCGACGCGCTTGGCCTTGTCCGCCGAGTCCTCCAGCATATCCTCGTAACGCATCAGTCCCAGTTTGGCCGCCTGCCAATCCGGTCCGTGCGTTGCCGCGGTGCGCGCGTTGAACGTGAGCGTTCGGGACTTCTGAAACCCGTGCTGAAGCGCTTCCAAGTCGGACTGCGAAAGGACCTCCAGGTCGGGTGCTTGGTTACCAGTCGGACGTAAGCGGAAGCCCTCCAATCGCCACGGGTACCAGTCGGCTTCCAGTTCGGCCAGCCACAAAGCCTCGCCCTTGGCCATTTCATAGATTTCCATAGGGACCGGCCCAAACTTCATTGCACGGTAGGTGGCGCCGAAAATCGGCCTTCCGTGTTCGTTGAAGTGCTTCTTGTCGGCAAAATAACAGGCTTTCAGAAGCGTATGCAGATCAACCCCCGCAAGTTGGTCGACCATCCAATGTATTGCCGCGCGACCCTTCGCGGGCGAAAACCTGAATCTGATGGATTTCATTTCGCCAGGTTCGTACCGCTTCTACGAGATTCACGCGAAGGTGATCAATATATCTCAGTTAACCTTGAGAATCAACGAGTTAAGTCAATTTAGCAACGCCGTCCCCGACAACGGGTTAGCGATTTGGCGGTGGATTGGTGTCGTCCACCTCGAATGGACGAACCAATCGTGGAGCCTATGGTCGCTGCTGCGGCCGAGCGCCGGCCGCTTGCCGCCTCAGGCCTTGGCGTCGGCCGACTTGCCGGCGCCGTCGCCGGTGGCGCCGCCGTCGCCGGCCCGGCGCTGCGCCTCGGAGCGGCGGTAGAGGGCGGCGAAGTCGATCGGCTCGAGCATCAGCGGCGGGAAGCCGCCGTCGCGGGTGCAGTCGGCGACCACGCGGCGGGCGAACGGGAACAACAGCCGCGGGCACTCGACCATCAGCACCGGGCGCATCTGCTCAGGCGGAATGTTGGCCAGGAAGAACACCCCCGCATAGACCAGCTCGGCCAGGAACGCGAGCTCCTCGCCGTGGCTGGCGCGGGCGGTCAGGTGCAGCTCGACCTCGTGGTTGCCCTCGCCGAGCGCGCGCCCGCCGACCTGGACCTGGAGCTCGACCCGCGGCGGCTCGCGGCGCTGCAGCGCCTGCGGCGCCTGCGGGTTCTCGAACGACAGGTCCTTGACGTACTGGGCGCGGATCGCGAGCTGCGGCTGGGCGCCGTCACCGGCCGCCGCGCGCTGTGGCTGTCCGGCGCCCTTGCCGCTGCCCGCCTCGTCCGCCATTCCCGTGCTCGCCTGTCGCGCCGCCCTCGCCCGCGCAGGTGGCTATCACGGATGGGAATCGGTGACAACCTCGACCGTCTCGGCCAGGCGCACGCGCACCAGCGCGCCGTTGGCGAGCTCGGCGCCGGAGAAGGCGCGGATGAACCACCAGTGGCTCACCACCAGCGTCTCGGCATGCACCGGGTCCCCGGCCATGGCGCGGCGGAATGCCGTCGCCCGGCCATAGACCTCGTGGTCGTGCTCCTCGCGCTCGGGCCACCAGCGCTCGGCCATGTCCGGGAAGCTCACCCCGGGCCAGCGCGGGGCGAGCTCGGACAGCGGCGTGCCGATGTCGCAGGTCCAGGCGAAGCGCTCGCGCACCAGCGGCTCCACCGCCACCGGCACCGCCAGCGCCGCGGCGAGGATGCGCGCGGATTCGAGCGCGCGGGTGTACGGGCTCGCCACCACGCGCCTGATCGCGACGCCGGCGGCACGCAGCCCGGCGGCGGCATCGGCCACCTGGCTGTGGCCGAGCGCGGTCAGCCTGGGGTCGCGGATGCCGGGGTCGGTGCGGGTCGCGCCGTAGACGACGTTGAACTCGGACTGGCCGTGGCGCATCAGGATCATTGCCCGCGCCCGCTCCGGTCCCGGTCCAGTCGCCGCCCGGCCGGCGCGTCGGCCTTCGCCGACCGAAAGTCGGCTTCGGCCGACTGAAGGTCGGTGACGTCGCGCCACTCGCCCTCGATCACCACCTCGCCGTCGGCGGCGCGTGCGAGCGTCCGCAGGCCGGCCGCGATCGCCGCCCGGCGCACCGGCGGCACCAGCAGCAGCAGGCCGGCCAGGTCGGTGACGAAGCCGGGCACGATCAGCAGCATCCCGGCGAGCGCGACCGCCAGGCCGTCGAGCGCCTCGGCGACCGGCGGCTGGTCGCGCGCCATCGCCCGGCGTGCGCGCTCGGCCAGCCGGTCGGGCCCGCGGCTCAGCACGGCGAGGCCGAGCGCCGCGCCGGCGACCGTGAGGCCAAGGGTGGCGAGCACGCCGATCCGCTCGCCGACGACCACGAATCCGGCGATCTCGACCAGCGGCAACGCCACCATCAACAGGATGATCATCACGGTCATGCTTGTTCCGGCGCCGCCCTGATCCCATGTGGGAACCTGAGCCCGGTTTCGCCACCGTCTGGACCCGGCGCGGTGAACGCACTACAGTCCGAGTCCAACCGGGTGGCGCCCAGGCGGGCGCCGGGCGCGACTCTAGGGTGGGAAGCCGGGGGGCGCGGACCCGAATTCGGCGGGGCGGCCCGTCGCGGCGAACAAGACATGCAGGGATTTCATTTCCTCGACATCCTCGTCTTCGCGATGATCGCAGCGTTCCTGGTGCTGCGCCTGCATCGCGTGCTCGGCCGCAGGACCGGTCACCAGCGCCCGCCCGAGCCCGCGCCGCGCGAGGCGGAGAAGGGCAACGAGCGGGTGGTCCAGCTGCCCGACCGCAGCCGCGCCCGCCAGGCGAGCGCCGAGGACGCGCCGCCGCCGCCGCCGGGCGCCACGCGCGGCGCCGCCGGCCTCACCCAGGTCAAGATCGCCGACCCCTCGTTCGACGAGGGCCAGTTCCTCGACGGCGCGCGCGCCGCCTTCGAGATGATCCTCGGCGCCTTCGCCGGCGGCGACAAGCGCCAGCTCAGGCAGCTGCTGGCGCCGACGGTGTTCGAGGGCTTCGCCGCCGAGATCGACCGGCGCGAGAAGGCCGGCGAGCAGCTCGAGACCACGCTGGTGTCGTTCATCCTCGCCGACATCGTCGATGCGCGCATGGACGGGCGCAAGGCGCGCGTGACGGTCAAGTTCATGACCGAGCAGGTCAACGTGCTGCGCGACGCCAAGGGCGAGGTGGTCGAGGGCGACCCGGCGACGGTGGCCAAGATCACCGACGTGTGGACCTTCGAGCGCGACACCCGCGCGCGCGACCCGAACTGGCAGCTTGCCGAGACCCGCAGCGACGACTGAACGCGGGCGGCGCG
>DASWHU010000142.1:0-5326 GCA_036398035.1 Alphaproteobacteria bacterium
CCACTGCGAGAGCGTCCAGGACTACGTGTCGCGCGACCTGCTGCGCCGGATCCTCGCCGGCGAGGAGGAGCATGTCGACTGGCTCGAGACCCAGTTCGGCCTGATCGAGCGCATCGGCATCGAGACCTACATCCAGCTCCAAAGCGCGCCCGCCGAAGACTGATAGCGTGTGAAGCAATCGCCGGACGATCCCTTCCTCGTCATTCCCGCGCAAGAGACTGTGAAGGAATCACCGGACGGCCCCTTCATCGTCATGCCCGCGAAAGCGGACATCCAGACTTTTCAATGAGTTACTGGACCTCCGCTTGCGCGGGGGTGACGCCATTGGGCCATGGCCGGGGATTCCTTCACGGGCTCTGAGGGGGCGCCGGGCAGGCGCGCTCAGCGGGCGGTCGAGGCCTGCGCCTTGGCCGGGGCCGCCGTCGGCTCCGAGACCGCTGACGGCGGGCCGTCGCCGCCGGACGCGGATGGACGCTCCTCGGCCGGGCCGGGGGCGCGGACGGCGCCCCGGACCGCGCGCGCCAGCGAGGCGATCCGCCGGGGGTCGAGGCCACGCCAGGCGTACATCGCCGCCCCCGCCCTCAGCCCGCGGACACGGCGACAGAGGCCGCCGCCTGATTTGCGGCGCGCGCCTCGTCGATCACGTCCTGGGCGAGCTCGACGCAGCGCCCGCAGCACACCCCGCCGCCGAGCGCGGCGTAGGCCGCATGCGGCGAGCCGCTGCCGGCGCGCGCCGCCGCGCGGATCTCCGAATCGCGAAAGCCGTTGCACAGACAGACGTACACGCGCGCCTCCTTGCCCGGCCGTGAGTATGGTGCGAGTGAGAACGATTGTCAACCGCATATCCGTCGCGGGCGCGCGGCCGGGCGCTATGGGCGGCGTCACTCCATCAGCAGGCGCGGCGGCGGCAGGTGGTCGGCGTCGAGGCAGCACCAGTCGAGCGGGGCGATGCCGAGGTCGGCGAACAGCGCCCGCAGCACGGAAACCCGCCGGAACGGGGCGTCGTCGAGGGCGTCGCTGTCGCCGGCCAGGGTCGCCGCGGCCAGGCGGTCGACCGCGGCGGCGAGCAAGGCGAAATCGTCGGCGACGGTGAGCGTCGCGGCCGCCGCGACCGTCCCGTCGGCGGCCTCGGCCGGCCAGGACAGCTCCACCCTGCGCAACAGGGCGCCGTCGGCGAGGCGGGCATTGAGCCCGGTGATTGAGTCGGTGAGGGCAAAGCGCGCGTGCCAGGACTCGCCGTCACGCGCGACCGTGGCCCGCGCGAGCGCCAGCCCGCCGGGAGCCGCCGAGGTCGACTGCACGCGGTCGATGACGCCCTCCGCCGCGCCATCCGCGTTGGCGCGCAGCCGGCCCTTGAGCAACAGGCCGAGCGCGGCAGTGTCGTCGCAGCGGAACAGCACGGCCAAAGCGCCGGCCTCGGCCGCGCCCGGCGTGACCTCGCAGGCGAAGCTCTCCGTGCGGCCCGGTCCCGCCGCCGCGACGAGGCGGGCGTCGAGCCGCTCGATGTCGGCGGCGGCGAGGAAGTCGCCGAGCCCGGCGATCACCTGATTGATCCAGGCCGGCTCGACCAGCCCCACTCCGGCGAGCGGCGCCGCCACCCGCCAGGTCTCGAGCGGGGGGCGCTCGTACAAGGGCTCGGTGCGCTCGTCGAACTGCAACAGGTCGGTGTCGGCAAGCGCGACCAGCCGGCTGAGGCCCTCGGCGGCATCGAACCTGCCGGTGCCGTAACCCGACTCGAGCAGTGGGTCGAAGTCGGCGAGGTTCGGGTTCGGAATCTCGACGCCGCCCGGCCACAGCGCGCGCCAGCCCTTGGCCACCCCTTGGGCGAAGGCCCGGCGCGCGCCGTCGCCCGCCTCGCCGAGCTGGTAGCCGCCGGTCAGCCGGTAGCGCAGCGCCGCAATCAGGCCGCCGCGCCGGCAGGCGACAGCGTCGGCGCGCTCGCCCGCCGCCCCGCAGCCGTCGCGCCAGGCGCGCTGGTAGGCGGCGAACAGGTTGGCGCGGTCGGTCGCCTCGTCGAAGGATTCGGGGATGTCGAACGGCACCTGCGCCGGGATGCCGTAGAAGCTGTCGGCCTGCGCGCGCAGCAGCGCGGCGATGCGCTGGTTGGCGTTGCTCTCGGCCCAGGGCTGGGTGGCGTAGATCAGCGCCTGATTGTGGTGGCAGGCGGTGCACACGCCGCGGTCGGCGTAGGTGACGCGGGGCGTGCCGCCGTCGCGGTAGTCGGTGACCACCTGGTACTCGAAGCGCCCCGCGGCCTCGTTGTAGGCGATCAGCTCGATCGAGTCGGTCAGCGGCTGATAGCCGAGGTAGAGCCGGTCCTTGAGCATCGGCCCGGACTCGCCGGCCTGCGGCGCCGGCTCGGTGTCGACCGCGGCGGTCGCGCGCGGGAAGCGGAAGTAGTCCGGCGCCGCGGCGTGGCGGTGGAGCGAGCGGCCGAGCGGATGGAGCACGCGCTTGACCGGCTCGCGATAGCCGGACCTGAGACCGGCGTTGAGCTTCTCGATCAGCGCCTCGAACGGATAGGGCACGTCCAGCACCCAGGCGCCGTCGACCTGTTTCGCCACCAGGAAGTCGAACAGCGAGCGCCCGACCGGCGGCAGGTCGGCGCCGCGGTCGTCGAGCGACATCAGCGGCACCGGCGCCGCCCCGTCCGCCCGCGCCCCGGCCGCGAGGCCGCACAGGACGAGGAGCAGGGCCGCCCCGGCCAGCCGCCGCCGGCGCTTGTCACCGCGATCGATCACGCCGCCTCTCCCAAGTCCGCGCGCCAAAAAAGTCCGCCACCATAGCCGCAGGCGCAGGGCTCTACCTAGACCTCGATCAGCCCTCGGCCATGCGCCTGGCGCGCGGCAGGGTCACGGCCGGCCGAGGAGGGCCTGGCGGAAGCGGCTGCGGCAGAGGGCGGCGTCCATCAGCCGCTTGGCCGCCGGCGGCTCGGTCGGGGCCACCCGGACGACCACGAAGCGGGTGCCGTTGCCGCGCCGCAGCAGCGCTGCCGCGGCCGGGATCTGGTCCGCGGTCCCGACCGTGCGCGCGGCCGCGATGCCGGCACCGGCGGCGATCCGCTCCAGGTCGACGCCACGGCTGGTGTGGCTCTCCTGCCAGCCGGTCTCGCCGTAATGGCCGTTGTCGACGCACAGGATGGCGAGGTTGGGCGCATTGATCACGGCGATGGTGGCGAGCGCGCCGAGGTTCATCAGCAGCTCGCCGTCGCCGGTGACCACCAGCACCCGCCGCCGGGGCTGGGCGAGCGCGAGCCCGAGGCCGATCATCGCCGCCCCGCCCATGGCGCCGGCAAGCGCGAAGGCGCCCGCGCCGTCGCCGGTCAAGGCGGCCACGTCCTTGGCGGTGCCGGCGAGCCCGGCGACGATCAGGACGTCGCCGGCATCGCCGATCAGCGCCGGCACGGCGTCGCGCCGATCGAGGGTGGGACGAGCAGGTGCGGGTGCGCGGCGCCTCGCCATCGGCTCAGAACTTCTTGGCCCCGATCAGCTTCTGGGTCAGCAGCACGGCGACCGCGTTGCCGGCGCCGAACGCCATGGTCAGCGCGGCGCGCGCGGTGGGCACGACAGCGCCCGGCGCATCGACGCGCAGGCACACCAGCCCCATCGCGCCGAGCACCGTCTCGGTCGCCTGGCCCATCGGGACTTGCCACGGGTTGCCCTCGCCGAAGTCGCCGCGCATGCTGACCAGGGTCAGGAACGGGAACCGCCCCGACTTGATCATCGACAGCATGTTGACGCAGTTGCCGACGCCGCTCGACTGCATCAGCAGCACCCCGCGCGCACCGCCCAAGTCGGCGCCGGCGAGCAGCGCCACCCCTTCCTCCTCGGTGGTCAGCGCGATCGCCTGCACGTCCCGGTCGGCGAGCGCGCGCGCGATCAGCACCGCGTGGCCGGCGTCGGGCACGTAGGCGAACTGGCTGACGCCGCCCGCGCGCAGCTCGGCGTACAGCCGGTCCGGCCAGGCCGGCCGGGCGGGGTTGCGCGCGCGTGCGGGCGCCACGCCGGCGACCGTCAGCCGGACGGCATGGTGCCGGCAAGCACGATGTCGAAGCTGCCGCGCGCGACGCCGTCGGCGCGCGTGTCGGCAAAATCGACGATCAGCGCCGAACGCTGCCCGGCCGGCACCGCGTTGAGCAACAGGTCGGTGTCGTTGAGCGCCTCGCCCGCGAAGTACATCTGGGTGGTCGCGGTCGGCGCGAAGGTCTGGTGGACCTTGAAGTGGATGTGCGGCGGCCGGGTCCAGTTCTCGACCGGGCCGAAATCGACCGGATAGGCGCCGGGCTTGATGGTGGTGAACCGGTAGCGCCCCTCGCCGTCGACGGCGAGGCGGGCATAGCCCTGGAAGTTGGGGTCGAGCGGGCGCGGGCTCGGGTCGCGCGGATGGTCGTAGCGCCCGGCGGCGTTGGCCTGCCAGATCTCGATCACCGCGTCGGCAAGTGGCTCGCAGTTGGTGCCGAGCACGCGCCCGGTGACCTCGATCACCTCGCCGAGCGCGCGGCTGCCGCCGGCCGCGATCCGGGTCAGGTCGGCATCCTGCTCGCCGGCGACGAGCGGATAGAACGGGCCGGTCATCTGCGCCGGCGTCGCCCCGCAGGCGGCGGCGAAGGCGCGCGCGGGAACCAGTCCCGCCGCACTCACCGCAACGCCGGCGGCGAGGCCGCCGATCATGCGCCGCCGCGACAGCCGCAGCGCGGGTCCCCTGATCGCTCTCCTGCTGCCCGGCATGGCGTCCTCCCCTTTTGTCTTGACAAGCGGCTCTGCGTCCAGACCCGGCGCGAACTGTTCCAGAAAGCGTTCGGGCCCGTCAATCGCCTTGCCGCGCGCGCACGCCCCCTTTCCGCGCTTGACGCGGACGGCCGGGCAGGCTGGCATGTGCAGCGCGCGCAGCGATCGGGGAGGGCGACACGCATGACCTATCGGCCACGGGACTGGGGCTCGCACCCGCCGCTGATCCACCCACCCTACAAGTCGACGGTCAAGCGCGGACCGACCAAGCCGCTGGTGCCGCTCGCCCAGTCGCTGTCGGAGCTCACCGGGCCGGTGTTCGGCCACGACAGCCTGGGCGAGCTCGACAACGACCTGACCCGCAACGCGCGCGTCAACGGCGAGCCGATCGGCGAGCGCATCGTGGTTACCGGGCGGGTGATGGACGAGGACGCGCGCCCGCTCAGCGACACCCTGGTCGAGGTCTGGCAGACCAACGCCGCGGGGCGCTACGTCCACCGTGCCGACCAGCACCACGCGCCGCTCGATCCCAACTTCCTGGGCGCCGGGCGCTGCATCACCGACGACGACGGCGTCTACAAGTTCACCTCGATCATGCC
>DASWHU010000143.1:0-5919 GCA_036398035.1 Alphaproteobacteria bacterium
TCGGCCAACGCCGCCTCGGCCTCGGGGCTGCACGGGATGTTGGCGCCCTGCGCCATCACCCTAGTGCGCAGCCGCGCAACATTGCCGGCGTGGATCACGTCGGGCCGCGCCGCCGGTATCCAGATGTCGCAAGGAATATCGACAATCGCATCGCCGCCGAGTTTGCGCCCGTGCGGGTGATCGCGCAGCGCCCGCCCCTCGGCTTTCAGCGCGATCAGCGCAGCAACATCGAGCCCGGTCTCGTCGGCGAGGGTGCCCTGCGTGTCGCTTGTTGCCACCAGCACCGCGCCTTGTTGCGCCAGGAATCGGGCGGCGTGCCTGCCCACCGACCCGAAGCCCTGGATGACCACGCGAGCGCCGGTGAGCGGCATAGCGAGATGTTCCACAGCCACTTCTATCGCGGCGACAAGCCCGAAGCCGGTGGCGCCGATCTCGTCGAGCGGTATGCCGCCGAGCTCGCGCGGCAGGCCGACCGCGCGCCCGATCTCGTCCTTCGCCCACGCCATGCAGCGCTCGTCGGTGCCCATGTCGGGGCCGACGATGTAGTCGCGGACGTCGGCGATGGCATGCGCGAAGGCGCGCATCAGGCGCTCCTTCTGCGCCGGCGCCATGCGCGGGTCGGCGAAGATCACCGACTTGCCGCCGCCGTGGGGAAGCCCGGCGGCCGCGCTCTTGAAAGTCATCGCGCGCGCCAGCCGCACGCATTCCTCGAGGCTCACGTCGGGCGCCATGCGCGCGCCGCCGATCGACGGCCCGCAGGCGACGTTGTCGACCACCACGATCGCGCGCAGCCCCGCCGCCGGCCGGTGGATGTGAAAGATGCTGATCGGGCCGAGCTCGTCGGCGAAGCGGAATGCGTCGTCAGCCATGCCCGATCAGCCTCCTCGTGCTGCGGCGCGGATCACTGATAGGCAAGCAGGTCGCGCGCCGCGGCCGCGATGCGTGCGGGCGAAGGCATGTAGTGGCGCTCGAGCCGCGACAGCGGCATCACGGTATCGTAGCCGGCGACGCGGCGGATCGGCGCCACCAGCTCGAGGATGGCCTGCTCGGCCAGGCGCGCCGCGATCTCGCCGCCATAGCCGCCGGTGAGCGGTGCCTCGTGGATGATCGCGCAGCGGCCGGTCTTTCCTACCGAGGCGAGGATCGTCGCCATGTCGGGCGGCTTGAGCGTGGCGACGTCGATCACCTCGGCGGCGACATTCGCCTTCGCCAGCGCCTCGGCTGCCGCGAGGGTCTCGGTGATCATCGCGCCCCAGCTGACCAGGGTCACGTCGCCGCCCTCGCGCAGCACGAAGCAGCGGTCGAGCGGCAGCGCAGCGCCGTCGTCGTCGACCTGCTCGCGCGCGGCGCGGTAGAGCCGCTTGGGCTCGAGGAACACCAGCGGGTCGGGATCGCGGATCGCCGCTAACAGCAAGCCGTAAGCGCGCTTCGGCGAGGACGGGATCACCACCCGCAGGCCGGGGATGTGGGCGAGCATCGACTCGGCACTCTCCGAATGGTGCTCGGGCGCGTGGATGCCGCCGCCGAACGGCGCCCTCAGCACCATCGGGCAGCTCAGCCGCCCGCGGGTGCGCGTGCGCAGCCGCGAGGCATGGTTGGCGAGCTGATCGATGGTCGGGTAGAGGAAGCCCATGAACTGGACCTCGGCCACCGGGCGCATGCCCTGGGCGGCAAGGCCCACCGCCAGCCCGGCGATCAGCACCTCGGACAGCGGCGTGTCGCGCACCCTGGCCGAGCCGAACCGCTGATAGAGGCCGTCGGTGGCACGGAACACGCCGCCGTCGATACCGATGTCCTCGCCGAACAGGACGACGCGCTCGTCCTCGCCCATCGCGCGGCCGAGCGCGGCGCGCACCGCCTCGACCAGCGTCAGCTCAGGCATCGCCCTTGCCGTGCGCCGCGATCACGGCGGCGCGCTGGGCTTGCACGTCCTCGGGCAGGTGCTCGAACAGATGGTCGAACATCGCCTGCGGCGGCTCGGGCACGCTCGCCAGATAGTCCGCGGCGGCGGCGTCGACCTCGGCCGCGCACGCCTCGCGCAGCGCCCGGTCGCGCGCATCGTCCCACTGGCCGGCGTCGGTCATGAACGCGCGCAGGCGCAGCAGCGGCTCGAGCTTGCGGTGCGGCGCGACCTCCGAGTCCTCGCGGTAGCGGCTGGCGTCGTCGGCGGTGGTGTGGTCGCCAAGCCGGTAGCTGAGCGCCTCGATCAGGGTGCCGCCGTCGCCGGCGCGCGCGCGCACGAGCGCCCGCGCCACCGCGTCCTGCACCGCGACCACGTCGTTGCCGTCGACCTGCTCGCCCGGCATGCCGGCCGCGATCGCCTTCTGGGCGAGGGTCTCGGCCGCGGTCTGCTCGGCGCGCGGCATCGAGATCGCCCACTGATTGTTGTTGATCACGAACACCGCCGGCAGCCGCCATACGCCCACCAGGTTGAGCGCCTCGTAGAAGTCGCCCTTGCTGGTCGCGCCGTCGCCGGCGATGCACACCGCGGCGCGCGCCTCGCCCCGCATCTTGAACGCCAGCGCGACCCCGGCGCCGTGGGGGAAGTGGCTGGCCACCGGGATGCACGCCGGGAAGTCCTCGCGCGGGCCCTTGAAGTCGCTGCCGCGCTCGTCGCCGCCCCAGTAGAGCAACAGCTCGAAGAGGCTCACCCCGCGCCACAGCTGCGCGCCGTGCTCGCGAAACGACGGCAGCAGCACGTCGCCCGGCGCCATTGCCGCCGCCGTTCCGACCGCGACCGCCTCCTGGCCGAGCGAGGACGCATAGGTGCCGAGCCGGCCGGTGCGCTGGAGCGCGATCGCCTTGTCGTCGAAGGCGCGGGTCAGCACCATGGCGCGGTAGAGCGCCGCCATCGCCTCGGCGTCGCGGGCGAAGGCGGGCAGCTCGCCCAGCGCCCGGCCGTCGGCATCGATATAGGCCGTGCGCGCGACCTCGAACCGCGCGACGGTCTCAGCCACGCGCCGCGCGCTCCGTGCCCTCGCGCTCGAGCGCGCGCGCCATCTCCTCGCGCATCACGAACTTCTGGACCTTGCCGGTCACGGTCATCGGGAAGGCATCGACGAAGCGGATGTAGCGCGGAATCTTGAAGTGCGCGAGCTTGCCCTCGCAGAAGCCGCGGATCTCGGCCTCGCTCGCGCTCTCGCCCGCGCGCAGCTTGATCCAGGCGCATACCTCCTCACCGTATTTGGGATCGGGAACGCCGAACACCTCGACCTCCTCGACCTTCGGGTGCCGGTATAGGAACTCCTCGATCTCGCGCGGGAAGACGTTCTCGCCGCCCCGGATCAGCATGTCCTTGAGGCGGCCGACGATGCGGCAGTAACCGGCGTCGTCGATCACCGCGATGTCGCCGCTCGCGATCCAGTGCGCCTGGTCGATCGCCTCCGCCGTGCGCTCCGGGTCGTTCCAGTATTTGGGCATCACCGAGTAGCCGCGGGTCATCAGCTCGCCCGCGACCCCGCGCGGCACGATCCGGCCGTGGTCGTCGACAATCTTGACCTCGAGGTGCGGCAGCACCCGCCCCACGGTCTCGACCCGCCGCTCGAGCGGATCGTCGACCGCGGTCTGGAAGCTCACCGGCCCGGTCTCGGTCATGCCGTAGGCGATGGTGATCTCGGCCAAGTGCATCTCGTCCATCACCCGCTTCATCAGCTCCACCGGGCACGGCGCGCCGGCCATGATGCCGGTGCGCAGGCTGGAGAGGTCGCGGCGGGCGAAGTCGGGGTGGTCGAGCGCGGCGATGAACATGGTCGGCACCCCGTGCAGCGCCGTGCAGCGCTCGGCCTCGATCGTCTCCAGCACCGCGCCGGCGTCGAACCCGGCCGACGAGAATACCATCGTTGCCCCGTGGGTGACGCAGCACAAGGTGCCGAGCACCATGCCGAAGCAATGGTACATGGGCACCGGGATGCACAGCCGGTCGCGCTCGCTGAGCCGCATCCGCAGGCCGGTGAAATAGGCGTTGTTGACGATGTTGTGGTGGGTCAGCGTCGCCGCCTTCGGCCGGCCGGTGGTGCCGCTGGTGAACTGGATGTTGATCGCATCGTCGAACTGGAGCAGGTCGGCGAGCGCAGCGATGCGCCGCCGGTCCGCGTCCGTCGCGCCGGCCGCAATGTCGTCGAAGCTGTGCATGCCGGCGCTCGCCTCGGGCCCGAGCCGGATGACGTGGCGGAGGCTCGGCACGCGCTGCGCGCTGAGCCGCCCCGGCGCGGCGGTGGCAAGCTCGGGGCACAGCTCGCCGAGCATCGCGATGTAGTCGCTGGTCTTCAGGCTCGGCGCGGTGACCAGCGCGCCGACCTCGACCGTATTGAGCGCGTAGTCGAGCTCGGGCAGGCGGTAGGCGGGATTGACGTTGACCAGCACCAACCCGGCCTTGGCGCTGGCGAACTGGGTGACCACCCACTCGGCGTTGTTGGGCGACCAGATGCCGATGCGCGAGCCCGGCTCGAGGCCGAGCGCGACCAGCCCGGCGGCGAACTCGTCGACCCGCCGGGCGAGTTCCACCCACGTCCAACGGATGTCCTGGTGGCGCACGACCAGCGACTCGCGCTCCGGCCAGCGCGCGACCGCACGGTCGAAGGCCTGGCCCACGGTCAAGCCGAGCAGCGCCGTCTCGCAGGCGCCGTGGACGTAGCTCAGCCGTTCGCTCGCCATCATCGGTACCGGTCGATCGTTTTGCAAATTGTCCCGCGCCCGCCTGGCCGGGCCTTAAAATGCATCAAGCGCCACGCCGGCGCACTTGCGATTTCGCCGCCGCCGTCCCAGCATCCGGCGGGCCGCGACCGGCGGCCGATGGGCACGGAGGACGCCATGCGCATCTGCGTGATCGGCGCCGGGGCCATGGGATCGATCTATGGCGGGCTTCTGGCGCACAGCGGCGAGGACGTGACGCTGATCGACACCTGGCCGGAGCATGTCGCGGCGATCGCGCGCGGCGGCCTCAGGCTCGAGGGCATCGGCGGCGCGCTTACCGTCAAGGTCGCGGCGGCGACCGAGGCCGCGGGCGACCGCCTGTTCGACCTCGCGCTGATCCAGACCGACACCAACAACACCGCCGCCGCCGCCGCGACCGCAGGGCGCGTGCTTACGCCGGACGGCTTCGCGGTCACCCTGCAGAACGGCATCGGCAACCTCGAGATCCTGTGCGCGGCGCTCGGCGCGGCGCGGGTCGCGGGCGGGCTGACCTATCACAGCGGCGCAATGCGCGGCCCCGGCCATGTCGCCCACACCCATGCCGGGCCGACCTGGCTCGGCGAGCTCGACGGCCGGGGGAGCGCGCGCATCGCGGATCTGGCCGCGCGGCTCGCCAAGGCCGGCTTCACGCCCCACGTGGTCGACAACATCGTCGGCACCATCTGGACCAAGTTCATCCACAACTGCGCGGTCAACCCGGTATGCGCGGCGAGCGGCCTGCGCGTCGGCGAGATCCCGCGCACGCCGGCGGCGGACGCGCTCCAGACCAGGATCATCGCGGAAGCGCTTGAGGTGGTCGCGGCCAAGGGCGTGGCACTCGCCGACGCCGACCCGATGGCGACGATCAAGGCGTTCTGCCGGAAGAAGTTCAACAAGCCGTCGATGCTCCAGCACATGGAGGCCGGCCGGCGCACCGAGAT
The DNA here is from genome assembly GCA_036398035.1 of Alphaproteobacteria bacterium. Taxonomy (GTDB): domain Bacteria; phylum Pseudomonadota; class Alphaproteobacteria; order UBA7887; family UBA7887; genus DASWHU01. The sequence goes on from DASWHU010000143.1 coordinate 5,613, forward strand.
CGACGCGCTCAACGGCGCGCTGGTGCGCGAGGGCCGCGCGCTCGGGCTGGCGACGCCCTACAACCAGGCCGTGGTGTGGATCATCGAGGCTATGCAGAGCCAGCGAATGCAGGCCAAGAGCGGCCCGCCGGTCGACTACGACGCGCTCGAACGCGAGGCGCAGCGGCAGGCAAGCTAGGCCGAAACCCAAGCCGGGAAACGAATCGGCACACGAATCGGACCCGCTTGAGTCGCCCAAACTCCCTTTCCGGGCCGCGCGGCAAGCGATTTTCAGGTGCCTTCGTTCGGCCGTGGACTCAATGCCGCC